>CAXMPV010000016.1:0-16395 GCA_964195175.1 uncultured Thermodesulfobacteriota bacterium
ACGAAATGACCAAAGTCTTTCCCCTGGGTATTTTCAAAGATTGGGAAAGTCAGAATTAGAAAGGTCCGTTAAGATGTCAGAAAAAGTTATTTTAGCCGGTTTGGGGGGACAGGGAATGATGCTCCTCGGCAGACTGATAGCACAAGCAGTAATGCTTGAAGGAAAAAATGTAACCTTTTTCCCCTCGTATGGAACTGAAGTGAGAGGAGGAACAGCTTATTATCATCTAACGGTTTCAGATGAAGAAATGTTTTCTCCCGGTATCGAAGAAGCGGACGCGCTCATTATGATGAACTTTCCATCTTATTTAAAGTTTAAAGATCTTCTCAAACCAAATAGCATGCTCTTTGTGAACTCATCCATGATTGATAAAATAGACAACGAAAAGAACATAGACGTTTTCAGAATTCCCGCCACAAAAATCGCAAATGATATTGGAAACGTAGTAGCATCAAATATGGTTATGTTGGGGGCGTACAACCAGGTAAAAAATCTAGTATCCATTCCGATATTTCTCTCATGCCTTAAAAATGTCTTAAAAGGTAGAAAAGAGCCTTTCTTTGAGGTAAACAAATTAGCTATAGAACGTGGAGCTGATTTCGTAAAAAATTACTGATTTTGACAATTCTCACCGGCTTCTAGCCGTATTTACAGATAACTTGATATGTCCAAATCCCCCTTTGACAAAAAGGTAGATATTGAAATCCCGAAATGCACTAACTATTCGTAGATTATTAAGCAGAAAATCGAAGGTGTCAGGATGAAATACCGTTGTCGTAGGTTCAGGAACCTACTGAAAAATCCTCTGTCCGAATAAGAGGATCTGGATGGCCTGCCTGTGCTCGTGTTTGTGTTTCAGTTTTGTCCGGCATAGGCGGAGAAGCAGTATCACTATTATTGTCTTTATCACTCACCTTTGTATCCAAAGGTGGCAGAAATGACAGCTTCGTATTGATTCTCTCTTTAATAAGCTGTTCTTCCTCTTCTATAAATGAGTTAACAATGGGAATTCTTAAAACTAACTCACGGACTACTTCCTCGCTCGCCCTTGCAGCATAAACATCTCTCATGCTCATAGAATTCTGAAATGAAGCGATCACAAAGTCAAAAGGATTTGTTGCTACGCGGATGTCATTATCATGCCTTACCTGCTCACCTTCAAAAAAAACCGTTCCATCCTTCGTAGAAACACATTTGATACTCAATCCAATTCGGATTTGTTTATAAAGCAGATAATAGGAGTTTTTGTATTCTGTAACCTTGCCATAAATCAATGCATCCGCTTCAAGTATACGGCCTAACTCTTGAGCCGGCATCTTGTATAGGTCATTGGGTGTTAAAACCCCAAGTTCCTTCAGCGTCATATCGACATACATTAACTCTATATCAACAAATTCTCTGGAGGCAAAATGGCCGAAGAAAAATCTTCTCAATCTATTCGCGTAAGTCCAGTTCCACCCATCCGTCTCTTTTTTGCTGAACCTGGGAAGAGAGACTGAGTTCAGGATATATTTACCGCCTATCAGATTATCAAACGGTAATATCGCAATCCTCCTGGGTGGGTTGGTATAAAACTCGTCCGAAATATCAAATTCTTTATCTCCCGGATCAAGCTGATAAATTCTGTCCAAGGTAGTTTTCTTGCCGTGGTCAGCGAGCCCTGCTTCGTCCTGAAAGAAAGGCTCCTCCCCTGTAGTCTTTCGATCGCCGTTGCGAGAAAAACACCCAGCAGTAGAAAGCACAACTAGAAACAACACTACTACGCTTTTAGCTATGTTCCGAAAAGAGATAGGTATCTTCATCTGTTTATTAATTGTAATCATTGGCTTTAAAATATGTTGCTTTGTAAGCTTAGCAATTCATTGTATTTAAATAAAATGCGACTGTCAATGCCTATAAACACCGGATTCACTAAAAAATTTCAAATCTATCAGTCTAAGCCTTCTCCGGATACTTTTTTTCTGGATTGTTTTTTTTCAGATCGCTTCTTTTTATTTTGCAAGATCTTTTCCTTAACATAACGGGGCTTTTTCGTAAGGATGCGCTCTTTCTCTTTGATATTTAACTCCATCAACTTTACCTGGAGTCTTTTAAAGGCAAGCTCTCTGTTCTTTATTTGCGAACGTGATTCCGTTGCAATCACCCTTATACCAGTAAGCTTATGATATAATCTCACACAAGACATTGTTTTATTCTTATGCTGGCCACCGGGACCAGAGCTTTTGTAGTAATCCAACCTTACCTCTTTTTTCAAGTTTTTCAGATCAATTGAGTATTTTTTCATCCACCAAGCCTGACATGAAAGTGATAAGGGCTTTATATCGGAACAGCCCTTTTAAGTTTTTCACATACTTTTCTGCTAATTATTTTAGCTTTTTCCTTCCCATGAATCATTCTTTTTCCTTTTAACTCTAATACACCACCAGCTTTAAATATATAAATATTAGACATTTATCCGGTTTTAATATAGACGCGCCTAATGATATCAGTATAATAACACAACTTGTAAATAGCTGTAAGGCAAATCATTATAGATACTTATGCGAAGCTCGCATCGGACTGTATATTTTTTGTAACTGCTTCTGCTTATGGCATATATTTTGATTAAATAAATTGGAAAGTACACCCTCTTAACTTACAAATAACAAGTTGAGCATGACAGATACTCTAATCGGAAAAAGAAAAAGGCGCTATGATAGCTTTAAGTTTATTCATAATACAGAGCCTGATTATCAGAAAAGTCATTTAGAGATACCACATGGTTTTCGCAAGAAAATCTTAACCAAACTCTCCCACTTATACAGCAAACAGACAGCAAGCGAATATGTGACAGAACTTGAACGTATCTGCAAAGTCTACTATGCCTATAAAACAGAAAAGATGGTTGAGTTTACAAAAGCATTAGACCTGAAAAATCGTTTTACGGAAGAGGACATCATCTTAATTACTTACGGAGATCTTGTTCGTGAAGATGGTATCTCTCCCCTTACAACACTCTCGAAATTCTGTGGTATCTACCTTCGGCATACAATTAATACACTTCACATACTTCCCTTTTTCCCCTATTCATCCGACAGAGGTTTTGCAATTGAAGATTTTGAAACTGTAGACCCGGAGCTTGGAACATGGGAGGATATCGAAGATTTAGAAACACGTTATAAACTGATGTTTGACGGAGTCATAAACCATGTTTCATCAAAGAGCCGCTGGTTTCAAGAGTTCCTGGACGGAGCCCCACACTACAAAGATTTTTTTATCAGTTATGACTCTTATGATAACCTCACCCCCGAGGAGCGAAGTACCATTTTTCGCCCACGAACCACTGATATCCTTACAAAATTCCATACCATCGATGGAGTAAAATACGTCTGGTCAACCTTCTCCAAAGACCAGATCGATTTAAATTTTAAAAATCCCGAAGTATTGATAAGGGTAATTGAGATATTACTGCTATATGTGCGAAAAGGGGCAGATATCATCAGGCTTGATGCTGTCACTTTTCTCTGGGCAAACCGGGGGACATCATGTGCCAACCTGGAGGAGACACACCTGATTGTCAAAATTTTTCGGGATATCTTAGACCTTGTTGCACCGCATGTGTCAATAATTACCGAAACAAACATTCCGCATAAAGAAAATATTTCATACTTTGGAAATGGAAATGACGAAGCACATATGGTCTACAATTTTGCCCTGCCGCCTCTAGTGCTACACACATTTTACACAAAAGACACAGCTAGGCTCACCGAATGGGCAGAAAGTCTTAAACCGCTTTCTGGAACAACGGCTTATTTTAACTTCCTTGACTCACATGACGGTATAGGACTTATGGGAGTTAAGGATATCTTATCACACAGTGAAATTAAGTTTATTACTCAGAGGGCAAGGGAACATGGAGGTTATATTTCCTACAAAACTGATAAGGATGGCCTTGAGGTGCCATACGAGATTAATATTACATGGTTTAATGCCCTTTGTAGAGAAAACGGTACGGTACATATACACCGTCAAATCAAAAAAGTTATTGCTTCTAGAGCAATAGCACTGGTCCTTCAGGGAGTTCCTGGAATTTATCTGCACAGTTTTTTTGGCACAAATAATGATATCGATGCAACAAGCTGCCCAGTATCTAAACGTGAAGTAAATCGCAAAGTACTTGATTACAACACACTAACAAAGGCGATAGATGATCCTGACACACTAACATCAAAGATCATCCACAAACTGAACGCTCTTATTACTATCAGAACAAAGCAAAGCTCTTTCCATCCATATGGAGCACAAGATATCTTAAGAATCCAACCGGAAATATTTGTAGTCTTAAGGATATCGCCAGACAGAGACCAACGTATCCTCTCTTTGATTAATGTTACAGACGATGAGATCCAAGTGACAATTCCCATGAAAACAGTTAATATTTTCAAACAAGAATGGTATGATCTTGTCAGTCAGGATATGCACTCTTTTAAAGACAATAATATCAGCATTAAATTAAAACCTTATGATGTTGTCTGGCTGGAACCCCAATAACTAACTATCTAAAACAATCAAAATGAAAAAGCTGGATTTCACAATTCCTGTTCTAGGCAAACCGACATTACAACTATCCTCAATGTCCCACGAGAAGGATATCTGGAGAGCAAGCTATGTGGACGACGACCAATATGTAATTCATGATATCTCCGTTTCCGGAAGCTCATCTACACGCAACAATAACCAGCATGACTTGATAGAAAAGGCCGGCCCGAGGGAAAACATCTATTTCGATCCATCCAGGGTGCGGGCAGGGATAGTCACCTGTGGCGGACTTTGTCCCGGACTCAACGATGTGATACGGGCAATCGTTATGACCCTGTGGTATCGATACGGTACAAAACATATATCAGGTTTCATGTATGGATACAGAGGCCTTCTTTCAAAATTCAACCTGCCGATCATGGAGTTGAATCCCGAGGTCGTATCTAAGATTCATAGTCTTGGGGGCACCATCATCGGCGCTTCGCGAGGCTACGGTGATTGCGTTGAAGAGATTGTAGATTCCCTCGAACGCATGAAAATGAACATGCTTTTTATCATAGGTGGGGACGGTACGCAAAAGGGCGCCCTGGATATTGTTGAAGAGTCGAAGAAACGTAATCTTAAAATTTCCATTGTAGGAATACCCAAGACCATCGACAATGATTTGAACTTTGTAGACAAATCCTTCGGTTTTGAAACTGCAGTTTCACGTGCTGTAGATGCAGTTTCCTGTGCGCATGTGGAGGCACATGATGGAATTAACGGCATTGGAATTGTTAAAGTAATGGGACGTGAGTCAGGGTTTATCGCCGCTAACACCGCCCTGGCTATTAATGATGTGAATTATGTACTCATACCGGAAGTACGATTTAAACTCGGAGGAGAAAATGGTCTATTTGCCAATCTGGAAAGAAGACTTAAGAAGCTGAATCATGCCGTAATTCTGGTAGCAGAAGGTGCGGGGCAGGAGTACATGAAAGACTCCAAAGACAGCGACGAGTCAGGTAATGTGAAGCTCAACGATATAGGTATCTTCCTCAAAGAACAAATTGGTGAATATTTTAAAATGAAGAAAATAGACATTAACCTGAAATATATCGATCCCAGTTATATGATCAGAAGTGCGCCTGCAAATTCTAATGATTCAATTTACTGTACCAAACTAGGCACTTACTCGGTACACGCGGCCATGGCAGGAAAGACCGGAATGATCGTGAGTTTTATTAATTCCCACTTTGTTCATGTGCCTATTCGTCTGACAGTTTCAGGAAGAAAACGCATTGACCCACATCAGGAACTCTGGCGTGATGTAATCGAGGCAACGGGTCAGCCGCTACTTATGCAGGAACGCAGATCAAGGCCCCGCACAAACGATAAACGCAGAAAACTGTCTAACAGAAAGGAAGATTATTCAAAATGATAAAGACTAAAATAATCGCCACACTCGGACCTTCCTGCAATCAACCTGAAACTATTAAGTCCATGATCGATAATGGTGTAGATATCTTCCGATTGAACTTTTCTCACGGCACATTCGACTGGCATGCACAATCACTTAAGATATTGAATGCCGTTCGTGCAGAGCATCGCCACACTACCGCAGTAATGGGTGACCTATGTGGACCGAAGATACGTATCGGACGTATCCAACCGGATGGAGAGATGTTAAAAGAAGGAGATGAAGTCCGTATTACATACAGTGAAGAGCAGGGCAACACAGATCGTTTTGGTACCAATTACGAATTCTTCGCAAAGGATGTTAAGGTTGATCAACGCGTTTTTATCGATGATGGCCAGATTGCTTTACGTGTAATCCGTAAGGATGGTAACCAAGCGGTATGTAAGGTTGTCGTTGGAGGACCACTACACAGTAATAAGGGAGTCAATCTGCCTGACACCACAATAAGTATACCATCAATCACAAAACGTGACTGGGAATGCGTTGATTGGGCGATCCAGCATAAAGTAGATTTTCTGGCATTAAGTTTCGTAAGATCAGCAGAAGAAATAAATCGATTAAAAAGTCATCTCAGTAAAGCCGGAGCGGACATAAAAGTAGTCGCCAAGATCGAAACACCACAGGCATTGACTCATCTGGAAAGCATCATTCAGGCCAGTGATGCAATATTAGTTGCACGAGGTGATCTCGGTGTTGAAATGGATCTTGCCGAGGTACCAATTATACAAAAGAAAATCACTCTAATCTGTCGGCGTCTCGGTAAACCGGTAATAGTCGCCACTCAGATGTTGCAAAGTATGATTGATCGCCCTGTTGCAACCAGAGCTGAAGTCTCAGACGTAGCTAACGCAATAATGGATCTAACCGATGCTGTTATGCTTTCCGGTGAAACTGCCGTAGGTAGATACCCACTCAAGGCAGCAAGTACTATAAGACGTATTGCTCATGTAACGGAAAATTTCGTTGATAAAGATAAAGATATACAACGTAGAGCTATTGTAACGGACGAAACCGCCCTGACGGCAACAATTGCCCACAGCGTTGGCATAATTGTTAAGGATATTTCTGCAAAACTTGTAGCCGTATGGTCGCAAACCGGAACAACAGCCAGGTTGCTAAGCAAGGAACGTATTAGTGTCCCTATCCTTGCGCTAAGCTCTGACCAGAGTACGTGCAACCAGATGAGCCTGCATTATGGAGTAATGCCGCGCTGCCAACCAATTCCAGAAGATATCGTTAAATTTTCCCAAATAGTAGATCACTATATTATCAGTCGCAAATGGGCCCAAGTAGGAGAGAAGGTTGTCCTGGTAGTCGGCCAACGTATCGGCATCGCCGGTGCCACCAATGCCGTTATAGTCCACACAATCAGTAATAGCCAATAGTTACATAAGCTACACACTGGCAGTAGGAAGGATTAAGCGAATATCTTCAATGTCATCCAAAGAGTCTCAAACCTGAAGGAATGAGTTACAAAGGTGCGTGAAACATGAATAGAAAAAGTGACTTTAAAACCCTGGTAATTAACTGCGGCAGCTCTTCGGTTAAATTCCAACTTATCAATATGGCCGATGAAAATGTCCTTGCCAGTGGCATGGGTGAAAGGCTCGGACTGCCTCAATCGCTCATAACATTTAAATTTGGCAATAAAAGCTTTACTAAAGAGTTTGATACCCTTGATCATAGCTCCGCAATTTCAGAAATCCTTGGTGCCGTTACACACGGCCAGCTCGGAGTCATCGACAATGAAAGTGAAATATCCGCAGTGGGACACCGGGTTGTTCACGGAGCGGAGCATTTCACGGAATCAGTGCTTATAACCGATGATACCATAAAGCAGATCGAATCCTGCATTGAACTCGCTCCACTTCACAATCCTCATAATTTGAAGGGAATACTTGTATGCAAGGAACTTCTACCGGGCGTTCCACAGGTAGCCGTATTTGACACCGCCTTTCATCAAACAATGGAGGATTATGTCTATACATATGCTCTTGCCTATAGATTTTATGAAAAATACCGATTCAGACGATATGGATTTCACGGAACCAGCCATTTCTACGTAGCGAACAAGGCAGCAGAAATTGCTGGAAAGGATATACGCAAATTAAAGATTATCACATGTCATCTTGGAAACGGGGCAAGCATTGCGGCGGTTAAGTATGGCAAATCGATAGATACATCTATGGGACTCACACCTTTGGAAGGCCTGGTAATGGGAACCAGATGCGGAGATGTTGATCCCGCAATGGTTCTATTCATAATGGAAAAGGAAGGGCTTAGTCCGCATGAGTGCGACATGCTGATGAACCATGAATGCGGCCTGCTAGGGGTTTCAGGAATCAGCTCAGATATGAGGGACCTTCTTAAAGCATTTCAAGAAGGAAATGACAGAGCAAGGCTCGCTTTACAGATATACACATACCGGATCAGGAAATATATTGGTATGTATTCAGCGTCAATGAACGGAGTCGACCTGATAGTTTTTACCGGTGGAGTCGGGGAGAATGCGGCGCTTATCAGGGATATGTGTTGTACCGACATGGAATATCTTGGCATTGACTTTGATAAAGAGAAGAACAAGAAGACCATTGGAATAGAAGGGGAATTAACTGCCCAGAATTCTAAAGTCAGGGTGCTATGCGTGCCAACAAATGAAGAACTGGTAATAGCCAGAGACACGGCACGGATAGTTAACAATGATGAAAACTGATACCAATGTAGGGTAAATATAAGGGTTGCTAATACACGTGTCATCAGAAGAAGGCACGACTGAAGAATCTTTTTATAGAGACCAAAATAAGATTACGAAATATTTGTTGTTATGTTAACAAGAGATTCTTCGCTTCTGCCAGTCACCCAGAATGACAATGTGGGTGAGTCCTATAATTTGAAAAAACGGAAAAGAATATGGCAAAAAATATCTATCTGGCTTCTACCGGTCCAAAATCCGGAAAGAGCATAATCTGCCTTGGCTTAATCAATGCCTTCAGAGGTATGATTACTAACGTCGGCTATTTCAAGCCCATAGGTCAGAAATACAGGGCAAATGAAATTCACGATAAAGAATCAATAATGATTAAGGAAATATACGGTATTGAAGACGATCTGAAACACATCAACCCCGTATCCATAAAAGAATTAAACCATTACATAATAAACAATGATCAAGAAGCTTTTTTTCATAAAGTGCAGGAATCTTACGAAAAAATAGAAAAGAATAAAGACATCGTCATCATCGATGGAACTGATTATATAGGGATGAAGACCGCATTTGAGTTTGACATCAACACTGACATTGCGAATAACCTGAACGCCGACATTATCCTTATTGAAGATGGATATGGAAAATCGATAGACGAAATATCATCCGATGTTTTAACTGCCAGGGATTCCTTTGATGAACAGTCCTCTGATTTCCTGGGTGTTATTGTTAACAAGATAGAACCGGAAAGATTTTCTAAAGTCGATCAAGATCTGAAAAAGGTATTTAGGAAACAGAAAATAGAGTATTTAGGTACTGTCCCCTGCGACTCGGTTTTGCCAAAACCTCGTTTATACGATATAGCCAGGAGGCTTGATGCCAAAGTTTTATTTGGCGAAGACCATCTTTCAAACATCGCAGCAAAAACGGTAATTGCCTCTATGGGTTTTGAAAATGCCCTGAAGTATATACATGATGGAGAGCTCATCATTACCGGAGGCGATAGAAACGAAATACTTTTTGGCTGTATAACATCCTTGATCTCTCCCTCCTACCCGAATATATCTGGAATAGTTTTAACAGGAAATCTCATCCCTAATGACAACATAATGAAATTGATCGGAACTTTGCCTGATTTACCACTTCCCATTTTGAGTGTAAGACACAACACAATAGAGGCTGTAAACGAAATCGACTCTCTTGTTGTCCATGTATCTTCAAATGATTTCCAGAAAATTGATATTGCGAAATCCTTGGTATACCGGCATGTCGATTATGAAAAGATAAACGATAAGCTGAAACTGGAAAAGATCAGAAAACGGACACCAGAGATATTCAAATACGAAATATTGGAGAGAGCATGTTCAGAAAAAAAACGTATAGTTCTTCCGGAAGGTAATGACGACAGGACTTTAAAAGCTGCGGTATGGGCAAGAGAGAGGAAAATCGCTGATATAATGCTCCTGGGTGATAAAGATATGATTATGAAAAGAGTTGCCGCATTGGGATTGAAACTGGATAACGGAATCGAAATCATAAATCCCAAAGAATCAAAAAAATTTGAGGACTATGTTAAAACCTATTATGAACTGAGAAAGCATAAACACTACACAATGGATATTGCAAGAGATCGAATGCAGGACACAATCTATTATGGCACTATGATGATATATAAAGGAGAAGCCGATGGATTAGTTGCAGGTGCCGCCCATACAACGCAGCAGACAATCAGGCCGGCATTTGAAATAATTAAGACAAAGCCTGACATTAAAAATGCTTCAAGTATATTTCTCATGTGTCTGAGAGACCGGGTACTTGTTTATGGAGACTGTGCAATAATCCCTATCCCGACTGCCGAGCAGCTCTCAGATATTGCCATCACAAGCGCAGATACGGCTAAAAATTTCGGTATAGACCCGTACATTGCCATGCTTTCGTATTCTACCGGCAAATCAGGGAAGGGGCCGGAAGTCGACAAGGTAAGAGAGGCGACAGAAATCGCAAGGAGTAAAAGGCCTGACTTGCTTATAGAAGGTCCGATACAATACGATGCTGCCATTGATCCTGGTGTGGCCAGGATCAAACTTCCGGACAGCAAAGTTGCCGGCAAAGCTACAGTCTTTATTTTCCCCGATTTAAATACAGGCAACAACACTTACAAGGCAGTACAAAGGTCTTCCGGTGCTATCGCTATAGGCCCGATAATACAGGGTTTAAAGAAGCCCGTAAACGATCTCAGCAGAGGATGCCTTGTTGATGACATCGTTTATACAATAGCCATAACCGCTATACAGGCACAGGCAGAATAGACATTATTATTATTTTGCCATTCTCTAAAAAAGATTTATATGTTAAAACTGACTCTTCTATTATAGATCTTTAACACTTATCAGGACTAGAAATGGCAACTATATTACCGTTCAAAGGATTAAGATATAATCCTGAAAAAATAAAAGATATTTCGAAAGTAATTACTCCACCTTATGACGTTATCTCTGAAAAAGAAAGAGATGACTATTATCAACTCCACCCGGACAACATAATACGATTGATCCTGAGTAAAGAGCTTCCCGGAGATGATCAATCTAACAATAAATATTCTAGATCTGCAGAATTCTTCAATACATGGAGAAAAGAAGAAATCCTGAAAGAGGAAGCTGAGCCTGCTATATATATTTATGCACAAGAGTTCACATTGTCAGGTAAGAAATACATACGAAAGGGATTCATCTCTCTAGTAAAGCTGGAAGATTTTCAAACTGGAGAAATTTACCCGCACGAACATACACTTGCAAAGCCAAAAGAAGACAGGATGAATTTGATGAAGGCCTGTGACGCAAACCTGAGCCAGGTGTTTACGTTCTTCGAAGACGAAGATGCTACAATATCCGGTTTCTTACATAAAGCGTCTGACAGAGACCCGGATATTGATTTTACAGATATTTATGGTGTCAAGAATTCGCTCTGGGCAATAAAAGACAAAGCGGTTATTGAAAAGTTAATTGCACAAATGAAGGACAGAGCACTGTTTATAGCAGACGGGCACCACCGCTATGAAACGGCACTGTTTTATAGAGATCTTGTGAATGGAACGAAAAAGAAGCAGGACGGTAACGAAGATTCTCCGGCTGACTATATCATGATGATGTGCGTATCTATGGAAGACCCGGGGCTTCAGATCTTACCAACACACAGACTTGCCAGGAATGTAAAAGACCTTGATCCTGAAAAGATAAAGAGTTCATTGAATGAGATTTTTGATATCAGTGACCTTGGAAGCGATTGCGATGCAGAAACGTTAACACAAAAACTCAACGAAGATTCTCACAAACATAAAATTGCTATGTATATAGGCGAAGGTGACAAAAAATTCTATATACTAACACTACGTGATGAAAGACTTCTCGACCCGATTTTGACAGGTGACTATGTTGAATGGAAATCTATTGATACAGGAATCTTACATGGGGTCATATTTGACAGGGCCTTGGGCATTCAGGCAAAAAACATTTCTAAATCTGAAAACGTCAAATACAATCAAGGCATAGAAGACTCGGTTGCAAGAGTAAACGAAGGGGAATACCAGATCGCCTTTTTTCTCAATCCGACAAAAATAGGCCAGATAAAAGACATTGCAACTAAAAGGCACAAGATGCCTCCCAAAGCAACATATTTCTACCCTAAGCTTATGACAGGAATGGTTGTCAGGCATATTTCCTCAGACGCTTGAGAAACGGCAAAAAACCAGATATCACATAATATTTGTTGACTTTAAACTAAATATTAACTAGACTTAGGAATTCAAACGAAAATTTAGACTTATCAAGAGTGGTGGAGGGAATGGCCCTGAGAAACCACAGCAACCGATCTTGGCAGAATGTCAGGATGTTGGTGCTAACTCCTACCTGCTAGGGGAAGATAAGATAAGAATGTTGCGGAGCCCCTTCTTATCTTGTGATTAGGAAGAGGCTTTTTTTATTAATGTCTGGAGATGAATATGGGTTTTGTTAAAGGTCTTAAATGCAGAGAATGCGGGAAAGATTATCCTAAAAAGGCTCTTCATGTTTGCAGTTTCTGCTTTGGTCCGCTGGAAGTAGATTACGAATATGAGGAAATAAAGAAAGTAATAAGCAGAGAAAAGATTGAATCACGAGGGAAAAACATGTGGAGGTACAAGGAACTCTTACCTCTTGATGGCGAACCTACTGTGGGGGCTCAGGTTGGGTATACTCCATTAATAAAGGCTGATAATTTAGCCAAAAAGCTTGGCGTCGATGAACTATATGTAAAAAATGATTCAGTAAATTTTCCCACATTTTCTTTTAAAGACAGAGTAGTTTCTGCTGCACTTTCCAAAGCAAAAGAACTCGGCTTTAAAACAGTTGCTTGCGCAACAACCGGCAACCTGGGTAACTCAGTAGCGGCACAGGCAGTTCAGGGTAACCTTGAAAGCTATATCTTTATGCCCTCCAATTTAGAGCAGGGAAAGGTTATAGGCACCTCAATTTATGGAACAAACGTAATTAGCATAGACGGTAATTATGATGGCGTGAACCGGATGTGTTCAGAGATTGCGGACAAATACGGTTGGGCTTTCGCCAACATCAACATCCGCCCCTATTATGCTGAAGGCTCAAAGACATACGGTTATGAAATTGTAGAACAGCTTGGATGGAAAGCCCCAAAGCACATAGTTGTGCCTATGGCAGGCGGTTCTCTGATAATTAAGATAGGCAAGGCAATAAAGGAATTGACAGAGTTGGGATTGATTGATAAATCTGATACTGCGCTCTATGGCGCTCAGGCTTCCGGTTCATCACCAATTTCTACTGCTGTAAAGAAAGGCAGTGATGTTATCGCTCCTGTTATACCAGATACAATAGCTCATTCCATTGCAATTGGAAATCCGGCGGACGGATTTTACTCAGTACAGGCTATTAATGATAGTGGTGGATGTGCGGAAGATGTTTCTGATGATGAGCTGGTTGAGGGAATAAAGCTCCTCGCATCAACAGAGGGCATTTTCACAGAGACTGCAGGAGGCGTAACTGTGGCGGTAACAAAAAAACTTATAGAGCAGGGTAAGTTACCGCGCGATGAGTCTATCGTAATCTGTATCACCGGAAACGGCCTGAAAACGCTGGAAGCAGTAATGGATAACGTAGAAAAACCGTGCATTATTGATGCGAACATAGAGAGTTTTAACGCTTTTATGGAAAAAAGATAATATTCTAAAGGCAACCTACATCATTAAAAAGAAAGAGGTATCGTCATGTCGGTTAAAGTAAGAATACCAACGCCATTAAGATCATTAACAAACGGATCAGAAGAAGTTGTTGTGGAAGGTAGTTCCATTAAAGAAGTGATCGATAACCTTGAAACGAAACACAAAGGGTTTAAAGAGCGTCTCTGCGATGAGAACGGACAAATCAGAAGGTTTATTAATTTCTACCTTAACGATGAAGATATAAGGTTTAAAGATAATCAGGACACCACGGTCAATGACGGAGATCAGATTTCGATAGTTCCGGCGATAGCAGGAGGAAAAACTCTCTAAGTGTAAATATAAGAGGGGAGGCTTGGGCCTGAAATTTGTCTAACACAATCAGGTCATGGATTTTTGTGGTGATCTACGATCAATTCCTTCGGTACACTTATATCTGACACTATCAGCTCTCCGGTATATTCTTTGCCACATCCCTGAAAAAAGCCAGTTTTAGCAGCAACAAATGTGACTGTTTTAGTTGCTTTCACTGCGACCCCGAGCACAACACCATCATCACAACTCAACCCGGAAGGTATATCAACCGATACGACAGGTATATCGGTTTCATTTATTTTTGATATTAGTGTTCTTACCGACTCTCTTACCTCTCCCCTTAAACCCGTCCCGAAGATTGCGTCAACAATTACATTATAATCATGAAGTTCTTTTCCAATTTCCCCAATATGCTCTTCTTGTAACTCTTTTATTTCAAGATTCATATTCAGCAAAATTTTCAGGTTCGTTGAGGCGTCACCGTCTGAAAGAACACGAGACACCTCAGTTGTTAAATACACAGAAACGTCCACTCCTTTGTTATAAAGGTGGCGGGCAATAACAAAACCGTCGCCGCCATTATTCCCTTTTCCACAAAAAATTGCCACTCTAGACGTATCTTTCCCAGGCAGCATCTTCAAAACCTCTTCTGCGACATTTCTGCCTGCATTTTCCATTAATATAATTCCGGGAATTTCATACTCTTCTATTGCTTTTCTATCAATCTCTCTTACTTCATCTCTCCCTAATGCCCTATTAATGATACTCATGAAAACAACCTTTCAGCGTAGAAAAAACATAAATTAACGATTGGAATTGCCGATCCTCTTTTCTCACATATTTCTTTAGCTGTCAATCCTTTTTAAATATTAAAAATGTAAAAAGAAATAGGATTACGACCGTCTTATAGACACCTCATATGTTCTCCACAAAAACTACTTGACGATATCGTCTATTTTTTTTAGTATTATAGTTTAAAGAAATTATTGTAATTATTAGGAATAGGCGGTAGTTAGAATGGCAAAAGTCAGATGTCCAGGCAGCATGAAAACCATGGTACCCGAACCACTCGAAAGAAAGTGCCCGAAGTGCGGTAGCATGATTGAAATCTGGAGTGATGAGGAAAAGGCCGACTGTAAATGCGGTGAGACTGTATTTAAAGACACAGCCCCTACATGTGTGGTATGGTGCAGTGCTGCGGAAGAGTGCCTGGGAGACATTTTTGATGTAAAACAGATGAAGGCAGATGCAAAAAAGAAAGCGGCTGCGGAAGGAAATCCTGAATGCGTCGCTCAGGTTGCAGAGAAAATTAGGAAAGAAAAAGAGAAAGACTGCGCTGAAGTAAGAGAAAAAGCCAAAAAAGAGAAAGACTCCTGATTCGCTTCCCGTTAGTAATACCACATAAAGTGTACGCTACAAACACACTTATTCCTTGCTGCCGGTTGCTGTTTTCTTAACCAGATTCTGCGCCTCTCTTATCGGCTCCGGAAGCCGATACCCACAACCGCTTTTCAAAACCAGATCAATGGACGTGTTTAAATCAATTTTATGGCCGGGAGAGACAAAAACAGGCTTAACGTTTTGCCTTGTCCTGAGCACCGCACCCACAACCTTATCCTTTACTGTAAGATGTGAATAACAACCAACTTCTTCGCCCATCTCATTATAATCACCTATCAACCTGGTTTTAGCACACCCGATTGAAGGCTTGTCTAACAGTAATTCAATTTATGAGACGCCAGGCCGATTTCACGTGGATGCGCGACACCTTGTGCATCTAATATAACCACATCGGGAGTTAACCTGATCTTTGCAAATGCCTTCAGCAATATTGGCGATTCTCGGAAACTCAGCAAACCGGGAATATAGGGAAAATCAACAATGCCGCTTGCTGTAACCGCCTCAACTCTTTCCATCGTTTTCGATTCAAATACAACGATACTCGCATAAAACAACCTACTTTTTTTAATACCTGCCAAACTACGCCTGGCAATCTTTCCAACAAACTCATTCTGGCGGGTACCGGATTGGATGGTTCTTTCAGGCAGGTAAGAAACATCTGCGCCAGCAATATATTTAAAGTTTTTTATTGCATACTCTAAAATAATACTCTTCTGTAATTTTACCTGGATTTCTGCCGCCTTCTTATAGTCGACGTTCCATAGATGAAGCTTT
>CAXMPV010000017.1:0-15809 GCA_964195175.1 uncultured Thermodesulfobacteriota bacterium
CTTGTCTCACGGCCTGATCTGGGGGATATTACCGGTGGTGAAGAGATTACAATCAATAATTACTACGAGAAATTGAACGGCATACTTACACCGTTTCAGCTGGAAGGCATGCGCCTTCTGGTTACACCGGTGGCGCAGCAGCAGTTCAACGTAACTGCGGACCGTAAGGCAGACAAAGCGCAGGATGCTGTCTCCTGTTTTAGCTGTCATACCAATGGCCATACTAGTGGAGTCTTTCATCTCAATCCGGACAATCGCCCTCAGGATACGCGTTTTCGTATCGATACCGTCAGCCTGCGTGGTGTAAATATCCAGCATTTCTTTGGCTCCAAGCGCTCTTTGCGGTCACTGGAGGATTTCAGTGAGGTTGAAGCAAAAACCGCTTATTTTGACGGCGATCCGGTTATCGCGCTGAAAAAGGGTGCCCGTCGCTTTACAAGGGAGGAAATTGCGGCCATGGCTGCTATGCAGAACATGATTGCATTTCCACCGGCTCCAAAGCTGGATATTCAAGGCCGTCTGAATCATGCGAAAGCCACGGAATCTGAATTGCGTGGTGAAAAGGTTTTTACGATGGCATGCGCTTTCTGCCATCCGGCTCCATATTATACGGATAACCTCGCGCATGATCTCCAGGTGGAACGCTTCTATGATGGACGTGCCGAGGGACTTATCAAGACCTTTGCTCTGCGCGGAATCAAGGACTCTCCTCCATACATGCATGATGGGAGGTGTCTGACCCTGGAAGATACGGTTGAGTTTTTCAACTTGATTCAAGAATTAAAACTGACAGCACAGCAGAAAACTGATCTGGTTGCTTTCATGCGAACACTATAGGCTGGGTGGATGGTGTAACATAATGAGTGTAAAATCCCCGCCAAAAGATACGTCGGGTAAACATGGTCGGGTTTGACACTTTGGTATTTACCGTTGCAGCCCTGATATTTAGGTCTCTGTAAACAATAGGTATGTATTTTAAATGTGCAAGAAAGAAGGAAATTATAGCGCATCTACATTCCGGTAGATGCGCTATAAAATGTTAATTAACTTACATTCTATTTAGACCGTACAGGCCAGTCGGTACGGGAAGCTTTATGACATTCAAAGCATAAGTTTCTTAATAATGAATCAAAAACTTCATATGTTTCTACGCTGTCTCCATCTTTTGCAGTATCTGCAAGGTTTTTAGTGGCTGCAGCCATCTCTTTTGCGTATTTCTCATATTCCGCTTTCATTGCTTTGTCAGACATTTTAAACTTTCTCCCTACCAGTCCCCATTCGTCATCCGGAAAATATATATCAACCATATATTTACTGATTCTGGATATCTTATTAGACTCCTTAATCACTACATCAAAATCACCATTCAATAATCCGTCCAGAATCTTAGACATAGATGAGCCTACAGCTTTCATCGCATATTTAGTAGCTATAGAGTCATGCATAGTATCTCCTCCTGCAGCTGCATAGACTTTACTGCTTTCTCCGCTGAAGGTTAGAACCCCTGAAGTAATAACTAATGCACAAAATAAAGTTATACATACTTGGTAGATTTTCTTCATTACGCATATCCCCTTCCCATTCAAAATTATTTTAAATAAATATAAACTATCTTTTAAAATTAACTTTATTCATTAATTTATTAAATTTAGTTTAGCACGAAACGTTGCTTTCCAACAATATTATTATACAACTTTAAAAGGCTAAGTCTCCTCTTATATAGCGCGCAATATTGGTACCGTTATTGATCTGTTCACAGATTAAAATATTTAATGATGTATAAGCAGTGAGACACCAATGCCTTGTAAATCAAGATGGAATTTCGCAAAATACTAATGAACAAACAGTATATAAATATTTGCGAAAATATTTCGCTTGGCTATGCCCTGCTTCAACACATATAGTTATATTTCCAGATAGGTCCTCACTCTATCGATTTAAATTTTTTCATAAATCTGCGATCAATATAATTCTTGGTAATAAAGGCGAGCCTGCCTCCCAGTACCAGCTTTTTCTTTCGCAAAATCCCTGTACCATTTCCCATATTGAAAATGAGCAGATATTCTCCGCCGGGATCAAAAGCTTGAAGGTCGGTTTTGTCTAGAGATGCCATGAGGTTGTGGTAAAGAATCGGATTTTCCCGTACCGCATAAACACCAACTTTATCAAGTGGCCGGTCTGCAAAATAGATACAGTCGCCTCCTCCGAATATTTCGGCAAATTTTGTACACTGCAGGTATCTATTGACAAGGAGTTCCCCGTCAGGGCCGGTTGGTAATCCTGATTTCCGGAAAACAGGATACGGCTTTATTCCGTGAGCCAGGAGGATTAGGTCCTTATCATGTACCTGTCCTGATTCCATAGTGATCTTTCCTGTTCTGATTTCTCTGACAAAATCCTGCTCCAGGATTTCAATACCGCGCTTTGTCAGGGAGTGAATAATTCTGCTGCGGATGTTTTCCGTAAAACGGGCCATAAAGTTTTGACCTGATAAGATCGTTATATCAGGCATGTTATTGCAGTAGTATTTACCCAGTCTCCAGAGGTTTCCGGCAGTTTCAGCAGCAGAAGGACCTCCGCCAATTATTCCGATAGTTATTTTTTGTTGTGAGGTAAGTTCAAGAACCCGTTCCTGAAAGTGAATAAGTTTCTCTATAGGCTTTACAGGAAAGATATCTCTGTCCGCTCCTGATACAATTGTCATTGGTACATAACTGCCGACATTACATGAAAGCGTGTCGTAGGGAATCGCTTTTTCTGATTCAAGGTATACGGTTTTGCTTTCAGGATCAATCCGGTCTACTCTATCCTGTATAAACACTCCACCCTGTTTCTCAACTACATGTTTTGTTGCAAAGCGGACCTCTTCAGGAGTATATGTTTTACCCAGCATTCCCGGGCCCATACCAGAGTAGTAGTGGTATGGTGAGGGGCCTATAACAGTTACTTTATGGTCTTTTTCAATAAATTTGTGAAGATTTGCAAGTGTCAGCATATGCGCATGCCCACCACCTGCGATTACAAGATGTTTTTCCACCGTTAACCTCCGTCATTGATAAAAAAAGAGAAGCGACACTGTCCAGGGTGGAGTGCTGTCAATACTTATGACGCCAATATCAAATACTTTCAATCAATTTGCCCAGTTGTGCCAGATGAGTCCGTTCTTCATCTGCAATTTGTCGTAACACTTTTCGCGATTGTGGCTCACCGCTTCTGTCACTGGCTCGCAGATAAAGGTCAAGTGCCTGTGCTTCAATTGACATTGCTACTTCAATAATGTCTGTCACTGATTCCCAGTCCGGATGAAAAAGATTTGCATACTCTTCCGTAGTAAGACCGCCTTCTAGAACTTTTACAACAATTTTTTTTTCGAACTCTTCTCTGGTTATGGATCTTTTCGTTATTTTACGATATTCATCAAGAATACGTTCCTGGTGCTTTACTTCTATTTCGGAAAGTTTCTCAAAAAGATTCCTGGCTTCACTGTTATTTACTTTAGCCTGCATTTCCAGGTAAAAACTGCGCAGACCTTCCTCCAGGGAATAAGCAACTACCAGCGTCTCTTCAACGGATTCATTACCGGTAAAAAGTTCCAATCCCTTCTCTTCAGCACCAAAAGCGGCCTCACCTTTCCATGCCTTAAATCCACCGGAAAGATTATACACTTCACTGAAACCTTGTGCCGCTATCATCTGGGCTGCGATACGACTGCGTCCACCAACGGCACAGTATACAACGGTTGCTTTATTTGAATCTATTTCACCAAGCCGTGCTATTATATCAGGCAGAGGTATAAGTCTGGACCCGGGGATATGGCCTGCCTCATATTCATTGGGTTGACGGACGTCCAATAGTGTAAGTTCGTCAGGCGTCTTTTTGTGTATATACTCTCTGGCCTGATCCACATTCATCGATTTAACGGGAGTAAGAAATTGTTTCCAACGCATAATGCCCTCCTCGCACTATTCTAAACTACAAAACTTTTGGATAACTGCTTCGTCTTTCAATAATACATATTTCTTAAAACATTTCACCTTCTTTCTCGGCGTTTCTGTACCAATCCGTGAAATTAGTGTCTTCTGTCTTCCTGCATTGCATAAAAAGTTTGAATTATTAATACAATAGATGTAATCTTGAAGAAAGAAAAACGGGGATTAAAGTAATAGGTAATATTAATCAATAAAATGGCTTTTGGTAAATGTGATAATTGTGAACAGACGGTTAAAGTAAAGCAATCCGGAAGACAGTATATTCTTCCCTTGTTTTTCTTTTTTTCAGGACTTTTGGTACTCGCTTATGAGCATGATCTTGGCAATCCACGTCCGGTCGTAGCTATCTTGGGAGGGCTTTCAACAATTGCCGGTTTTGTCTGGCTTGTCATAAAAGGGATTCGTTATATTTCAAAGTAAAAAGACGGGAGTTTATTATGAATGATCAGAAGAACGAGACAGATAACAGGCAAATTCCATGGGCCTGGATTATAGGGGTGGGGATAGGTGTGCTCATAGCAATAAAGATTTATATTTTTTTCAGAATGTAGATTGTGTGATTTGTGACTGTTCGTATGTGATGGCTTGTCGGGTGGACATTCCAATATTCAATGCAGATCTTAATCAGGTGATCACTCCGATACGTTTTTTAATACCTTTGGCTCTTCGCTACTTGACCACTCTTTGATTTTGTATTCGATTTTCCTTGTAGAGAGGCCAAGTATCTTTGCCGCTTTAGACTTACTGCCATTAGTCGTGTGAAGTGTTTCGAGGATAACCTTCTTCTCGATCTCCTTCATCGTTGTGCCTGATGGTATGCGCAATGTATCTTTTTTAGTCTTTCTTAAACACTGGCTTATGTTTGATGGAAGATTGCCTGGCTCTATAAATTCGTTCCTGGCCATTACCACTGCTCTCTCAACTGCGTTTTCGAGCTCTCTCACATTACCGGGCCAGTCATAATTGCTCAAAATCCTGGAACACTGCGAACTGAATCCCTTAATATCCTTCTTGTTCTTTGTTGCATATTTTACCAGGAAACTATCTGTCAACAACCCTATATCCTCTCTTCTCTCTCTTAACGGAGGAAGCTCCAGATTGATTACATTTAACCGGTAATAGAGATCTTCTCTAAATCTTCCTTCCTTGATCTCCTCTTCCAAATCCTTGTTTGTAGCCGCAATTATCCTGACATCCGATTCCAGCGTTTTTTCCCCTCCTACCCTTTCAAAGCATCCAGTCTCAAGAACCCTTAACAGCTTTATCTGTACATGCAAATTCAGTTCTCCTATCTCATCAAGGAAAAGGGTGCCACCATCTGCCAACTCAAATCTACCCCGCCTCTGATTCACAGCACCGGTAAAAGCTCCTTTCTCATGCCCAAACAGCTCACTCTCCAATACACCCTCGGACAACGATGCGCAGTGAAGTGCTATAAACGGCTTATCATTCCTGTCACTATTATGATGAATCGCATGGGCAACCAGCTCCTTACCCGTTCCGGTTTCACCATAGATTAACACTGAGGCTGCAGTAGGCGCAATCTCTGTAATTGTCTTAAAAACAAGCTGCATCTCCGGCGTATTACCTATGAACCCCGAGAAACCATACTTATCGTCCAACTCCTTTCTCAACTCACGATTCTGTAATATAAGGAGTTGTTTTTCCCATGTCTTCTTAAGTATCAATTCCAGTTCATCAATGTTTACCGGCTTGGTCAGATAATCATCAGCCCCCTTCTTCATCGCATCAATTGCAGTCTGTAGAGAGCTGAATCCGGTTATCATAATAACCGGTAAGTCCGCATCTTTCTCCTTAACCTTCTCTATAACAGAAAAACCACTAATATCCGGTAGCTTCATATCTGTAATTACTATATCGAAGTGTTCAGTATCGATTAGATGAAGCGCTTCATTACCGCTATACACGCAACGGGTATCATAGCCATCCTGTATGAGGATCTTCCTCAGACCATCAGCTGTATTTTTGTCGTCGTCTATTAATAGTATTCTTTGTTTTTTCATTTTCATTATTAAGACAAAGGTAATTCGATTATAAACTCAGCACCCTCATCCAGCTTTCGAAGCCTTATATTACCACCATGAGCATGAATAATATTCTTTGTAACGGCCAGCCCTACACCAGTACCACCGCTCTTGGTAGAATAGAAAAGACCAAATATCTTATCATGCAATTCATCCGGAATACCCGGACCGGTATCTTTTATAGATATATTTAGATAACCATCTCCACTTGACACGTTTATCGCAATGTCTCCTCCGCCTACCATTGCCTCTATCGCATTTAATATTATATTCAAGAACGCCTGCTTGAGTTTGTCCCTGTCTACTAAGATATGCGGACAATCTTTCAACATTGTTAAATGAATATTGACTCCATTCAAATCTGCATGTGGAGTGATAAGGGATAGCAGCTTTTCAATTATCCGACCAATATCTTCGTCTGTGCGATTTAAATCACCTGATTTTGAAAAACTCAGACAATCTTTTGCCAGTTTATTTAATCTGTTTATCTCTTCTTTAACCACTCTTACGACGTCAGCAAGTTCTTCTCTGGAACTCCAGTCATGCTTGCCAATCTCTCTATCTAGTAACGACATCTGGATATTAATAGCATTTAGGGGGTTTTTAATCTCGTGTGCCAGTTCATTACTGTACTGCCCAAGCGTTGAGAGGGTCTTGGATCTAACCAATTCCTCCTTAAACATTTTCTCTTCTGTTATATCACGTATTACACCAACGACATATTCGATTTTATCGTTTTCATCCTTAATAATGGAGTAGTTAGTTATTACCCGTTTCTGTTTACCCTCTTTAGTCTTGATAAGGTATTCGCGTGCAATCTTGGTGCGTTTTTCTTCAAAGAGATCAAGTCCGGGGCATAGCGTCAGACACTCTCCGTCCGAAGAGTGACAATTAAATACTTCTAAGCAGTTGTACTCATTCTCTGCGATCTCTTCTTGAGAGTAACCGACAATTTGCTCACAGGCAGGATTGAACAATACTATTTTTCTCTCTCTATCAAACATGAATACACCATCATCCAGGTATTGTAATGCAATTTCCTGTATATTTTTATTATTTATAACTATGCTATTCATAATAATCCTTCAATGCTAATTTTTGCAGCATCTATTACAACCTTCATATAATCCAGAAAAATGGGAATGGTTGATATAACGATCGAGGGGAATTTGGTTATTTTGCGTATCAACAAATTCAATAAGTTAATTTTAACCCGGTTACAATAGGTGTTGTTATGAGAAAAGACCGGATTTCAAAAACTCCCGGTTCATACGAGCGATGTTTGTAATGGAAATCTCTTTGGGACACTCTGCCTCACACTCTTTTTCATTTGTACAGTTTCCAAACCCCAGTTTATCCATTTTGCATACCATTGCAAGTGCCCTTTTTTTTGCCTCAGGATGACCCTGAGGAAGCAGTGATAATTGAGAAATCTTAGCACCGGTAAATAACATTGCAGAGGCATTAGGACACGCGGCTGCACAGGCTCCACATCCAATGCATTCTGCAGCATCCATCGCTTTTTCAGCTATCTCCTGAGGTACTGGTATAGCGTTTCCATCTGGAGCCCCACCAGTATTAATCGATATGTATCCACCCGCTTGAATAATCTTATCAAACGCACTTCTATCTACGACAAGATCCTTAACAATTTTGAAGGCCCTTGATCGCCACGGTTCAATGATCACGGTATCGCCGTTTGAGAAGTGACGCATATGTAACTGGCAGAGAGTAGTTCCCTTTTCTGGACCATGAGCACGGCCATTTACCATGGCACCACATGTACCACAAATACCTTCCCGGCAATCATGATCAAAAGCAATTGGTTCTTTACCTGAAAGAATTATTCCCTCATTAACGACATCAAGCATTTCAAGAAATGACATATCTTTAGATATATTTTCCGCCTTGAATGACTCTAATCTGCCCTTTGAATTCTGAGTTTTCTGACGCCATACTTTTAATTTAAGATTAATGCATTTTTCTCCGCTTGCTTGTTTCACTTGTAGCTCCTTTGTGCCAACTCAACATTTTCAAACGTCAGAGGTTCTTTGTGTAATTTTGGTTTACGCTTATCACCTCGAAACTCCCAGGCAGAAACGTGACAAAAAAGATTGTCATCACGTAGAGCCTCATTTTCATCCGTCTGATAATCCTCATTAAAATGACCGCCGCACGACTCTTGCCTTTCAAGTGTATCTATAACCATGAGTTCTCCAAATTCCAGAAAATCCGCAACCCTCCATGCTCTTTCAAGGCTCTGATTGAAATCCTGTTCAGAACCTCCCACTAAAACATTTTCCCAATACTCTGCACGAAGATTTTTGATAAGTTTTTTTGCCTTCTTAAGGCCACTATTATTTCTAGACATTCCACAATATTCCCAGAGTATATTCCCAAGTTCACGTTGAAAATTATCCACTGTTCTCTTGCCTTTTATAGATATGAGCTTCTTTATGCGTGCTTCAACCTTCAGAGAAGAGATATTGAATTCGTTATGATCATTGTCAATTTTTTCAGGAGAAGTCTCTGCAAGATAACTACCTATCGTGTAGGGTATTATAAAATATCCATCTGCAAGGCCCTGCATCAAAGCACTTGCCCCAAGACGATTCGACCCATGATCCGAAAAATTAGCCTCTCCCAGTACAAAAAGTCCTGGTACCGTGCTCATCAGATTGTAATCTACCCAGAGACCACCCATTGTATAGTGGACTGCCGGATAGATCATCATTGGCGTTTCATAAGGATTATGTGCCATTATCTTTTCATACATTTCAAAGAGATTTCCGTATTTCCTGGCAATTGCATCGTGACCGTCTCTGTTTATGGCATCCTTAAAATCAAGGTATACGGCAAGCTGTGTATCCCCTACTCCTTTTCCTATATCGCATTGCTGCTTGGCATTCCTCGATGCCACATCTCTTGGTACTAGATTTCCAAAACCTGGATACTTATCTTCAAGGTAATAATCCCTCTCAGATTCTGGAATCTGTGCTGGTAATCTCTGGTCTCCAGGTGTTTTTGGCACCCATACCCGGCCATCATTTCTAAGGCTTTCACTCATAAGTGTCAGTTTTGACTGAAAGGTACCTTTAACCGGAATGCATGTAGGATGGATTTGTGTAAAACAAGGATTTGCGAAAAGAGCACCTTTTTTGTACGATGCGAATGCTGCTGAAACGTTTGATGCCATGGCATTTGTTGAAAGATAGAAAGCATTTCCGTATCCTCCTGTTGCAAGCACAACAGCATCAGCCGAATGTCTTTCAAGCTCGCCAGAAACAAGATTTCTAACGATGATACCCCTTGCTTTTCCATCAATTACCACAAGATCAAGCATATCTCTTCTAGTAAAAAGGCTGACCTTTCCAATCGCTATTTGGCGTGATAGTGCACCGTATGCACCCAGAAGGAGTTGCTGGCCGGTTTGCCCTCTGGCATAAAACGTTCTTGATACCTGTGCGCCACCAAAACTTCTGTTTGCAAGCTGCCCGCCATACTCTCTTGCAAAAGGGACTCCCTGGGCAACACACTGATCAATAATGCTATTACTGACCTGTGCCAGACGGTAGACATTTGCCTCTCTTGACCTGAAATCGCCACCTTTGATGGTATCATAAAATAGACGCCATATACTGTCTCCGTCATTCTGGTAATTCTTAGCAGCATTTATTCCGCCTTGAGCAGCAATACTGTGTGCACGACGCGGACTATCCTGAATACAGAATGTTTTTACTTCATATCCCATCTCCGCAAGAGTAGCGGATGCCGATGCACCAGCAAGACCTGAACCCACAACAATAATTTCAAATTTCTTCTTATTTGCAGGGTTTACAAGTTTCAGATCAAACCTGTGCCTATCCCACTTTTCTGAAAGCGGACCATTCGGTATTTTTGAATCAAGCTTCATTTTTTCACTTTACTAAGAAATTAACGTGATAAAAACAGGAAGTGAACCAAATCCAATCCCCACAAACAAGCTGAGCACTGAGCTAATCAAACGTAAGACAGGCATACATTCTAAATTATTAATCCCCAGTGTCTGTAACAGGCTCCAGAATCCATGATCAACATGAGTAGCAACAACAACCATGGATAAAATGTAAAAAATGGTATAACCAGGGCTTGAGAACGTTTCTAATACAATCTGATATATAGATCTGTCTGCTTTTTCTACGAAGTAAAAATCAACAAGGTGAAAAATGATAAAGATGAGTATTAAAAAACCGGTATATGGCATAGTGCTTGATCCAATTGTTCGACCACCGGCTTTTTTCTTTTTTTTATATCTTACAGGCCTCGCACGAAAATTTTGATAGAAGAGATAAGCCCCGGTAGAAATATGGACTATACCCAAACAAAGTAGGCCAATTTCAGCAAGAATTAAGAGAGGGCCCAACGCATGAAGACGTTCGGCATACGAGTTAAATGCACTATTTCCAGCATATATTATCAGATTTCCTGCAAGATGACTGAGCAGGAAGATGCAAAAGCCAAGTCCGGTAACCGCCATAATCAGCTTTTTACCGATTGAAGAACTCAGTATAAGTATAAATCGATTCGAATTATAATGCATAATTATCTCAACAAAAAAGCCCACCAATAAGGTGGGCTTTCAGTATACAACATTTTTTATGCATGAGAGAAACTCAAGCAATGTATTAATAGTCAATGCTTAACATACCAACATTTCTATTAAAATTATGATGGTTGTATGGGTCGCTATGACATGTCTGACATTTTATTTCAGGTTTGCCCTCTCTCTTACGTGAAGCAAACAGACTACCATGCATAGATTTAGCTCCCAAATCAAGCTGTGCGTGAGACGGCCCACCAATATGACAGTTTTTGCACACCTTAGATTCAGACGCATCTGAACGTGAGAATAAATGTTTCGGATGACAACCTTCACAACTCCCCCCAGCCCCTTCATCCCACGACTGGTTTAAACCAAGCATATGGCAGTTCTTACAGTCCTCTTGCATTGTTACATTCTTAGTACTCGCTATTTCTGCAACTATACGTCCGTTGAAATGTTTACTATTTGCGAAATCATTAAACATTGTCTCGTGACATTCACCACACTTACTAGGTAAGACTTTTCCACCTCTTTCGACAATCACACCGTGATCGTCGCCATGGCATGCAATACATGAGACACCACTTTTTGAGTGTGGGCTACCCGTCCACTCTTTCACAACTTTCGGTGTCGCGTGTCGATGACATGCATAGCAGTCATTATCAACAAATGTTCCAAACGGCGGGATTTGTTTCTCAGCATATTCCTTATAGACATCCGCACTCCAACTCGGATGAACAACCCCTATATGACAGTCCGTACAGTAGAAATCCTTAAGATTGCCATCTTCTCCCACTCTCTTTGACAGAGCAACAAACTCTAAGTGTTTTTTATCCTTCGTAAACTCTTCATGATCAGTATGACACCTGGCACAGTTGGCATTCACTATAGGAATACTGTCTTCGGCAATTGCAATAAACAGGCCTGAATTTTCACTGGTTTGGTAAGTCTTTCTGGAATGTTCGAACGAATCGTGTGCACCATCACTTAATTTTGCATGCAAGAAACCCTTTATTCCTGGGCCAATATGGCAAGTGTGACAAGCATGTACATGTTCGTTATGATGCTTTGAGCTCATAAACGAGTCATAATGCACGTCCATCTCATGGCAACTACCACAAAATTCACTGGATTCAGCATAGTGCCAGAACTTCCTACCTCCAACAATGCCGACAGCTACCATTATAATTAAAAGAACACCTATTAATTTTTTCCGCTTGTTTATTTGCTCAAATACCACTTTTATGGTATTTACAACTTTATCCGTAAAACATTCACAACCCATAGAGTCCCCCTTAATCTGTTAGCATTCGTTGACGGTACCACAACACTGATCTAGATACAAATGTAGATTTTCGAGGATATTACCAGAAATTAAACGCAATATCAAGACCTTTTTAACATATATAGGCCCAAATCTATTTGATATTGATTTAACTTATACCTGATTGTATAATGTTAAATTCGTAATAAATTAATTACCATTAAATTTCTTTAACATACACGAGATTTAGACTTATTTTTGAACTAAGGAGGCAGTAATTGAAGAGGATTCTTTTTACCATTATCGTTTTAATGTTTTATGTATCTAACTTATATGCACAAACACCTGAAAAACCGACTGAAAAGGCTCAGGAACCAATAAATCTTGAAGAAAAGGTTGAAGAAAAACCTGATATACAAAAAGCATTAGACACGGATATCCAAAAAGCATTAGACAAGGAAGCCTTCCATAAGGCTGAAATGGTAGATAAATATATACTATCTGCAAATACTTTGCGTGAAGTCCAAAATGATTACAAAGGCGCTTTGGGTTTTTATAAGAAAGCTATAGAGCTTGATCCGAACAGATCTTCTCTTCACTGGTACGTAGCCGGTGTTTACTGGAAGCTTGATAACCATGCAAAGGCAATGGAACATCTGGAATCATGTAGAAGGCTGATGCCACAAGTTCCGGAAGAGCTGACTGAAGTCGACGATTTCATTGGCAAACTCATGGATTACATGACTGTTGAGGAAAAAAGGGAGATTGCTAAAAAAAGAGTTAACGACAGAAGGCAGCTTATGGAAAGCGCTTTAAAAGCTAACAAGGACAAATGGGAAGAGATAACGCTTGTACCTTCCGGTGAGTTTCTTATGGGAAGTAAAGAGGAGGATTTTATCCCTGAAGAGATGCCTCAACACGCCGTAATCCTTGACGCATTTTACATTGACAGATATGAAGTAACAAATGCAAAGTATTGGAAATTTATGGATTACATAATGAAGACAGGTGACCACAGTAAATGCTCTCCTTCGGAACCAATCAACAAAAGCCATCTTCCCGGCAACTCTTTTAGAGGATATGAGTATAAATATTATAACTATCCTGATTATCCAGTCACCAGAGTCGACTGGTATGATGCTTATGCTTATGCCGCATGGGCTGGTAAACGTCTGCCTACAGAGGCAGAATGGGAAAAAGCCTCAAGAGGTACAGACGGAAGAAGATTTCCCTGGGGCAATGTATGGGAAATCAAATTTTGTAATGTCGGAACTGATGGTAATTTGCCTGTTACAGTAGGAAGCTTTGAGGATGGAAACAGCGTTTATGGATGCTACGATATGACGGGAAGCGTCTCTGAGTGGTGTGAAGATTGGTATCATCCTGAATACTACTTAAGTAGTCCTAAAAAGAATCCTAAGGGGCCGATAAAAGGTACCGGCAAAAGAATTATCAGGGGTGGATCAATGTTTGCCCAAAACGTCTACAAACTACGCTGCGCAGTAAGAATGTTTGGGGAACCTGGTGATAGAAATAAAAGCGTAGGATTCAGATGTGCAAAGGATGCGGACTAAATCATTAACAACACTAAATAACGAGGCATGTCAAACTCCGTTCTGCGGAGCAGAGATGCTGTCCGCTGCAAACGCGGGTTCTGTATCGTAACAATATTACACAACTTAATCGTCCTCTGTCATTCTTGCTTTCGGTTAAACATGTATCTGAATTTCAATGAATACAGAAACCAGTTTACCGTTTTCCTGTCCGAACGTGTTTATCTGGGCGGGATCGAATGACAGAGTACGGTATTGAAAGAATATGCTTAAACTTGAAGTCCAAGGCTGGCTAAGGTTTAAAGAACGGCAACTGAGGTGACGTCAGTTTAATCGTTAGCCCTTGCTGCTTTTTCTTTGTGCCTGAATGCTTCCGCTTCTTCAAGAGCTTCCTTCTCTTTTTTATATTTTTGAAATGCGTCGTCCTTTTCAGCAGCTCCAGTAAGCTTCGCGTCAAACTCTAAAAGGCTTGGCGAGCCGCCAGCAGTCTTTCTTATCATCCTGTATTTTTCAAATTCATCATGTGCAGCAGGAGCATCACCCAACTTTTCTAAGGCCGCAGACTTATTATAATAAGCATCCGCATAACCACGATCTATCTGGATTACTTTATCATACTCTTCTATAGCTTTCTTAAACAATTCCTGCTTATGGTAAATAGTACCAAGATCGAAATGAGCATCTGCATAATTAGAATCCACCGCTATTACCTTCTTATACTCTTCTATCGCGCCAATGTATTTGTTATTACTAGCATAAATCACACCAAGATAGTAGTGTGCATCAGCTTTCTCCGGATCTATCTCCAAGGCTTTTCTTATATTATTAATAGCTTCATCCATCATGCCCTTAAGATAATATACCAACCCGAGGTTACAATACGTATCAACATTACCCAGGTTTAAATCGTCTGCTTTGTTTAGTTCCTTAAGTGCTTTATCATATTCATCCAAAGCAATATAGGCAACACCCAGATTGAAATGTGCTTTTTCATATGCGGGTTTAAGTTCAATAGACCTTTCATATGCCGGTACCGCCTTCTCAAGCATATTAAGATCCTGATATGCGACACCCAGATTATAATGAGCACTCGGGTTATATGGATCATATTCCAGCACTTTATTATACTGTTCAAAAGCCAGATCCATTCTCCTCAACTGTTGATAATAAATAGCAAGCCTTATACGGGCCTTTGAATCTTTGGGATCACTCTCTACTGCAGCGGTGTATACCGTAAGCTTATCATCAGGAACCCCAATTTTAGTGAAAACCTCAGACAGCTTCATATGGGCATCAAGATAATCCGGCTTTAAATCAATCGCCTTTCGATACTCCTTCGCAGCCTCTTCAAGCATTTCCTTTTTGAAATATATATCTCCAAGCTTACAGCGAATCTCAGCCGCATTTTTATCCAAATCTACGGCTATCTTATACTCCTCTATTGCCTTATCAAGCTTACCTTCAATTGCAAATTTATCACCAAGACCAATATGATTTTGCGCATTATCACAACTTATGGCAACACCAACTATAGCAACTACAAATAAAAAATTATGTCTTTTTAGAAATCTTAAAATCATCTACGTCAATTCCTTCCTGTCACTGTAATTAAGACAACCGGCTCCCACGTAATGAATGAACCAGTGTATTTAATGAAATATCATTTTCAGAAACTATTAATCATCATATTCTAATAGCCAGTCCTTGAAACTTGGAATCATATACCTCTGAACTCTCTCTTTATCCTCTACACCTCGCAACGCAAGAGCAGCGGCCTCAGAACCAGTCTTTGCCTTTACAATCTTACTATAGGTTATGTAATCATTATACGCTTGCGGTGTATTACCCATTGATGCATATATCTGACCTCTATTGTAGAATGCATCCTCATAGTTCCTATCAATCACTAATACCAAATCATATTCCGCTATCGCACGATCTAATTTACCCAGTTTGTGATAAACCACCGCTATATTAAATTGTGAATTTGTATGTTTCGGATTTATACCTAACGCGATTCTATTCATCTTTAGTGCATCATCGTACTTTTCCTGGAATGCATATACAATACCCTTTTGATAATATGCTTCAATAGTATTTGGATCAATCTCTATAGCCTTATCGTAAAATGCTATTGCCTCTTCAAACTTCTTCTCCTGTAGCTTGATCATGCCATAATCTACATAAACAGAGGGATATTCCGGGTTAATTTCCAATGTCTTTTTATACTCACCCATTGCGCTTTCGAGATTGTTAGACTTGAGGTAAGAAACTGCAAGGTTATAATGTGCATCATCATATTCAGGATTTATCTCAATGGATTTTAAATATAGAGGTATTGATTTGTCCTCAAAGAGTCCCATGTCCTGGTAAGCT
>CAXMPV010000018.1:0-15198 GCA_964195175.1 uncultured Thermodesulfobacteriota bacterium
TAAGCCAATGCTTCCTGAAGAACATCTTCTGTAATATATTTTTCCTTAACTAAATACTCACCAATCTTCATGAAATATTCCTTTTGTTAAACTTAGTATTACCAAAGGTTTTTATGTCTCACCCCTTCTGTTACATTGATTACCCGAACTTATCTTCTTTGAACTGTTCTTGAATCTCCTCTACTTCTTTCCGACTGCTGATTATAGCATCAACACAATCTATATCCAGTTTTTCACCAGCCATTTTTTTGAGCATTGCGAATGCCTCGTCGTTACTCCATGCTTTTTTATAGGGGCGTTCACTTGTCAAAGCATCAAAAACATCAGCCACCGCAACGATACGCGACTCTAATGGAATCTGTGCTCCTTTCTTACCTTCCGGATAACCGGAACCATCTATCGCTTCATGATGATATTCGGCAATATTACGCAATACACTGACGTAGTCAAAATGGTCAAGGCCAAAATTACTGATCAGGTCATCGATAATTTCACGTCCCCTTCGCGCATGCGTGCGCATTATTTCGGTTTCCTCCCTGGTAAGTTTGCCTGGCTTTAGTAAAATACTGTCAGGGATACCTACTTTACCAATATCATGCAGTGTTGAAAAAGAGAGGATGTGTTCAATATAAGCATCATCCAAATTATATTTACATGCCAGACGCACAGCGATTATCCTGGAATAACGGGACATACGATCCTGGTGACTGCCTGTCTCAGTATCACGTACATGGGTAATGTGTTCTGTTGTCTTGACTGCCGCAGTCAATGCATGCACGGCATCCATCTCGTTGATCACAAGAAGAGAAATCATATGACCGACAATGTCCAATTCATGAAGCACATCATCAGTAAAAACATCAACCTTACAGGAATTAAAAAATATAAAACCTGAGAACACATCATCATCAAAAAATGGCATGGTGTAACTGGCCGCATAACCCTCACGCCCAAGACGTTTAAAATGCCCGGTTTTGTTATTTTCAAATGTAACCATATTATTGATTACACGAGGGTGCCCCTTATCGAGTACTTCCTTCAGCGAAGGAAGCTCCTCAAGGTGCGCTTCACAATGTTGCCATGGAGACGGATGATCACCGCTGTCAATATAAGACTTGAGCAAGCTGGTTGCCGGATCATAAATGGTAACAGCAATCCGCACCATGAATGGGAAAAACTGTTCAATCGCTTTATGCGTACATACCATCTTCTCCTTTAAAGTCAGATTTTTATTAAGTGATTCCAGGATATCTTTATGTGCAAAATTGGCATTCGTCATAATTTAAAAATAAACCTCCCGTTAGTACTATGTTGACTGAAAAGCAGATACTATTTAAAATATAAATGAAGACTCTTCCCTTTAATTTATGCATACCTTTTTTGATATTACCGTCGTATTAACAAAATACTTTAGTAAATACTTGGTATACCTAAAGGATGTTTACGACTTCTTATCACAACCATCTGCCCCCCCTGCTTGCCGAATTGACATGGACAGACTGGACTCTATCAACCCCTCAATCACAATTCTTTTCTTTGGCATTCTGCCACTTACCTTTTCTCCCTGTTTTTAACTGCCCCCGGTGTTTTTGGGATTGCAATAGAGTCTCATGTCCTTATGATACTCTAAATAAAAGATTCTCTAACTTCAAGTCCCAAATGGCAAACCACATTGCCAAAAGTAAAAAATAAAATACTAAGGTTTTGTCATAGTTTTATATACTGTATTTTTGTTTGTCAGATTCCTGCTAAAAGCGTAGCTACTGCTCACTTTCGGCACATTCAAATTATCTAATCATAAACTATCACTACCTGTCAGATATTTTGTCTGATGGGTCCCTATTTAATAATAATTGAAAGTGAAGATTACTGCCGAGAAACACAGTCAATGTGATGATAATAAAAAATTACTTGAAAGCCTCCAGCATATTATTAAATCCGGTTTTTGAAACAAACGGAAGATCAAAGCAATTCTTTGTCCTTTGTATTTTTGTTTTTCCTTAGACAGGATTAACATGATCATGTTTTATCTGTAACAATTTGCGGCAATATCGCCTTTAATTAATGCCTTACAGGCAGTCAGAAACGTGATTGCCCGTCTATTAATCGAGCCCTATAATATCTGGTGTTATCACCAGTAACCAGTAGGGAGAAAATATGAAACTCCCTATATACATTATAAGGAGTATGAGGAAATTAATCCATGAAAAAATATCTATTAATCCTTATTATACTTGTTTCTGTTTTTGGCTGTGGCAAAGTAGCCCTGGAAGAAAAAATTAATGATTTGGAAAGTGAAAATATAGATTTAGATATGAAGTTGCAGAAACAGAGTGCGGTCCTGGAATCCTCCACTGATGTGATTAAGGATGTAACTGCTCTCATAAAGGTCATCCATGAAACAGAGATTAAAATTGAAGAGAATAAGCACAAATTACGTACTGCAAAAGAAGTAGAAGGTACAATTGACAAAAGAGAGGAGATATTAAAAAGCATTCAAGGGCTTTATGATGATCTAAAAAAATATAGGGAAAAAGCTGTTGAATTACAGAGGAAACTTGATTCTCTTGCGGCCATAGGCGCTCAACAGAAGGAGACTATATCTTCTCTTAGTAGTGCACTTGAAGTAGAAACCATGAAAGTTGAAGGTATGTCAAAGAAGATTGGCACCCTGAACAGACGTGTTGTTCATTTAGTGAATAAACAGAGAGAATTGACCACCAATATAAGTTATTTGAAAAATGAATTAGACTTGAAAACAGAAGAGATTTCAAGAAAATATCTGGAAATCAAAAACCTGCATCAGGAAATAAACAGTATCTTCTATATTGTTGGGAGTAGCAGTGAATTGAGAAGAAAAAAGATTATAGTTAAAAAGGGTATTCCTCTTTTCCGCTCATTTAATCCATTTAGCAGGAACTATGTTTTAGGAGAGAATTTTACCTTAGCTGATTTTTCGCATGAAAAAACAATCTTTACTGATTTTAGTGTTGATGGAAGAATCAAGAAGATATTACCTTATCGCAATAGGCATCATTACGACATAACTTATGATTATGAGAAAGGATTGTCATTAGTCAATATCACAGACTCTAAGAATTTCTGGCATCAGAAATATCTTGTGATCGTCACATGGTAAATTATATCAAGAGTAGTGAAGGTTTGACATCGAAAGGCATCCCCAAGTAAGAATCATTCCATCTCATCCATACCCGTTTTTCCCTCAATGATCAACTATTATGTATGAGTTTATGTTTTCGACTACGGATAGTTTCATTTCGCATGTTGGTAATATCAAATCACGCAAACTGTTAAGTGAAGTGACAGGTCCGTCTATCTGCTGGCTGTGTCATATTTTTCATCCCGAATTCATTTCAGGATGAAAAATTGGGAATTTTTGCTATTGTGACACAATCCACTGGTTGGCATGCTGAGAAATATTGTAGAAAGACTTACCGATTCAAAATTAACTTGAATTTTCAGGCAGAGAAACATACCATTATGTGACTAGAAGATTCAAGCCCACGATGATATCAATGGTAAAAAACCTTATAGCCCTGCCTCGTATTTCCCAAATCGGTAATTTAGCCACAAGTGACGTATATTTACATCATACTTCTCATATAATTTTAACCTACACTATAAGAAACAGATTATATCCATGAAAACAGAATTTCACTCAATCCGGAAAAATGTAAATCAGATTATCCTTTGTGCACTGATAATCCCCGGTTTTTTTCTATTAAGCCTGATATTTCAGCAAAAAATCTCAATAGCATGGGAAACCCCCGAAGCCGTAATTGTATCGTTTAAAGCTCACGGTAAGCTAAATGAAGCTATGGCGCTAATTGATAAATATATTAATAATTGCAGCATGAATGTGACTTACAGCTGGGGGTACAATGAGAAGGGATGCATTTTTACATTAATGGGTGAATATACCAAAGCCATCTACGCTTTTCAGGAATCTTTACGCTATAGCAATGGAGCATCAGATGATTTTATTACCCTGATGAACATGGGCAGCCTTCAACACTCTCTGGGAGATTATGCAGATGCTATCTCATATTACGATGAAGCCATTATCAGAATGGACACCGATGATCCCAGGAAGCATTGGCTGAAAATGCTTGTTGCATGGTCGGGTTTTTACCTCTCACGAGGTGATACTATGGCATTAAAGCAAGTTTATAAAGACGCGAAACCAATGCTCTATGAAATAGAAAGGCACCTCAACTCATTTAACAAAGGGAAAGCATATTCTCTGGCGTCAAGAATTGCCTATCAACTGGGTAAATATAAGAAGGCGATCAAGTTGTCTAAAAAATACGCGAAGGGAAAAAACAGTGATTCCGCAAAGTTAAGCTTAGCTGCCAACTTGCTCTATTTAAAGAAAGAAGTAAAAGCGAATGAGGTTTTTAGTAACGTTGATTTAGACGATGCAGATAAAGATCTGCTTGCACTATGGTATTGGCTGAACGGTGATGAACAGCAAGCAAGAAGCAATCTGGAAGGATACTCAAATGATATCAAAAGGGAAAAGGCATGGAGGCTTATACGTCATGATGAAATATTGCCTTACGATATGTGGAAAGAGGCAAGAAAACAGAAATGGTTTGTAGAACTGATTGGCCCCATGACGACTGACTATCCGAATGCCGCTACTTACCGAAACAACCTGGGGGCAGCATGGAACGGAAAGGGAAATTACGACAAGGCGATTGAATACTATGAGAAGGCGCTAAATTCTGATTTAGAGAACCTTGGCGAAGATCATCCGAATGTCGCTACTTATCGAAACAACCTGGGAGCAACATGGAAAGCTAAAGGTGAATATGACAAGGCAATCGAGTACTACGAGATGGCGCTGAAATCTGACTTAAATAACTTTGGAGAGAACCATCCAAAAGTTGCAACCCGTTGGAACAATCTGGGAGAAGCCTGGCGGGCAAAAGGCCATTACGACAAGGCAATTGAATATTATGAGAAAGCACTTGAATCTGATTTAAATAACTTCGGTGAAGATCATCCGAATGTTGCAGCTCACAGGAACAACCTTGGAGTAGCCTGGAACGCAAAGGGTGAACACGACAAGGCAATTGAATATCTTGAGAAGGCGTTGAAGTCCGATCTAAAGACCTTTGGTGAAAAGCATTCAAACGTTGCTACTTATAGGAATAACCTTGGTACAGCCTTGAATGCTAAGGGAGAATACGACAAGGCAATCGAGCATCTGGAGAAAGCCTTATCAGTTATACAGGTGAGGCTGGGCAATGATCACCCCGACACAAAAATATTGAAAACCAACCTACGTCTTGCAAAAGAAGAGAGCAATGAGTAGGGAAAGGGTCGAAATTTCCCCCTGCTCATACAAATGCCACAAATTATCTTGTCTTTCATTTTTTCTTTATATCAGAGGTAAATTCTGTCTTCATCCTTTCTTGCTGATTTGATGTATAGGAATTTTCAATATTGATGACACTTCGACTCCGCTCAGCGTGACGTTATCCTAAGCACCAGTGCGACGTCGTCCTGAGCGGAATCGAAGGATGGTTTTTTTGCGATATCGATCTAACTTGTTACTTATATAACCCAGAAAATGGAAATACTAAATAATATAACAGAACAACATATCCTCATCGCTTTTATTATAGGCATTGTCAGCGCCAGTTCTCTACCACTGGGTACTATTACTACTGCATTCTGGAAACCCGGAGACCGAGCTATATCGTTTTTGATGGCTTTTGGTGGAGGAGCCTTGTTAGCCGCGTTAACAATTGATCTAGTAGGGTCTGCACTTGAAAAAGGTCATTTCCATATACTGGCATTAGGATGCATTATTGGAAGTCTTCTTTTTGTCGGGTTAAACCATGTCATCAACGATCATGGAGGCTTCTTACGAAAAGCCTCTACAACCGTATATCATATTCGTCGTAAAGGCAGAAAACGCTTCAAACTAATTCTTTCTCATGTACAACGCATAGATTTATTCAACAATCTACCAGAGGAAGAGGTTGAAGAATTAATTTCTTGCTTCATCAGGCAAGTATATCCCAAAGGAACAACACTTTACCAAAAGAGTGATCCCTGTAAATATCTATATATCATTGAAAGCGGCAAGGTCGATCTTTTAGACCCTGAAAGTGATATGAAATCCTTTTCAAATTTAGAAAAAAATGATGTTTTTTCACGCATGGCCTTTTTTACGGGTTGTCCTCATGCCACAGTAGCAGTTGCTACCACGAATGCCAGTATCTGGCTTATACCAAAAAGGAGCTTTGAAACACTCATTCAACATACACCACAACTTGCCGAAAAATTACGTATATTATTAAAAGGAGATGAAGTTGATAACTATTTGATTGAACGTCAGGACATGTCTCCGAAGAGTTCAGAAGAATGGTCAAACAGGATGATCCAGCACTACTGGGGTAAAGATCTCTCCCAAAACTACGAACAGAAAACAGAAATGGAGTTTAAACAAATAATAGAGCAGATCAAACGTATTCCTATTTTTCAGAAATTACCGCCTGAAGAAGTAAATAAAATTGCACCTCTTTTCTTTCGCAAACAGCATCAGAAAGGGTACACTTTTTTTCATCAGGATGAGCAGGCTGAAAGGTTATACATTATTGACAGCGGAGAAGTAGAGATGATCGACCGTGAAAGTAAAACCAGGATGTTTATGACCTTAACCGATCATGACGCTTTTGGTGCCATGTCGTTCCTGACTGGGGCACAACACACAATGACTGCAGTCGCAGGCAGAGACACTACTGTCTGGATCTTACAGAAACAGGATTTTGAACGTTTACTGGAAACCTGTCCTCAATTTACGCGTGCAGTCGAGGACTATATTAAGCAGGATGCTGTTTCAGGCTATCTAACCATGAAACAGCACTTCGATACCAACCAGGCCGCCCAGTGGACACATAAAGCAGTAAAAAGTATGGAATCCGGTAAACACATCCAACCTGCCAGGGAAATGGTGCAAACCGTCAAAGGACACACTGGAGCACCCATCGCCATCTGGCTCGGTATCTTCCTGGACGGAATACCAGAGTCGTTAGTAATTGGCGCTTACATGATCCATTCAAGTCACATCAGCCTGTCATTAATAGCAGGACTGTTTCTTTCCAATTACCCAGAGGCGTTATCAAGTTCCGTTGGAATGCGGCAGCAGGGCATGTCCTTTAAACGGGTTTTGATAATGTGGACTTCTTTAATGATTTTTACCGGCATTGGAGCAGCATTGGGAAACATATTCTTCACTAGTGCTCCTGCAATGCTCTTTTCATTTATTGAAGGAATTGCCGCCGGTGCCATGCTGACCATGATTGCTGAAACGATGCTGCCGGAAGCCTACTTTAAAGGAGGCTCTATTGTCGGTATTTCTACGCTACTCGGATTTCTAACACCAATTTATTTCAAAACTATGGAATAAGGAAAACAACGTATCAGGCCTCACAATGCAAACGTAAATATGCGGGGACAGGTTTAATATCTGTTAACAAACATGTCCCTAGATACTTGCGTTTTATAATTAATAGAATACAATGAACGTTGGTTATAAGGCTAAAACAATAAATTGAAAGGAGGATAAAATGGAAACTATTTATGAGGGGCATTGGTACCATTCACATGATAATTCAAGCTCGTTAAGACAGTGCGGATTATACAAAGAGAAAAAGGACCATCCAAGTCATACGTATGATGATGATGTTACCGACGCAAGCCACATTGACGACCGTGTTGCTGATAAAGATAATAAGAGAGTCTTAAGCGGCAACGAAATAACCACAGGTATCCAGGAATTTTTGGAAGCTGGAATGAAGTATAAAATAAGCATCGAGATCAGAGACGATAAGTACAACCTCCAAATTGAAAGTGTCTGAATAGGTTATTTCTTTTACGGTTTTGCCGGAACAATCATGACTGGGCAAGGAGAGCGACGTATCACCCTTTCAGCTACGCTTCCTAAAAGGAAGTGCTTCGCACCGGTTCTCCCATGAGTTGACATCACAATCAGGTTCACGTTATTTGTTTCTGCAAAATTAATGATCTCCTGATAAATAGCTTTCTTAGGCTTAACGACAACCGTCTCAACAGGCAAACCGGCAAATTGTTTTTCTGCTATTTCCTGAATTTTATCTGAAGCATGTTTGTATACTTTCTCCAGCATCCCTTTTTTATCAGGAAGCGCTAATCCATACTCAAAATTAATGCTTGCCGGTGGCACGGCAGCAATCACTTTTAAAAGGGTAATTTTGCACTTCTCTTCTCCCGCCAGTTTGAGTTGCTCTTTCGCATAATCAAATGCGGACTCAGCCGCTTCTGATAAATCTGTTGTCACAAGAATATGTTTCATATCTTTTTCTCCTTAAATATTTTACCAGCTACAATTCTATAGTGCGTCACGTAAGCCACATATTGTGAATAGCATCAGATCTCCCCGCCTATGACAAAATGTAATATTGCGGATCTTCATAAAACTGTCATGTCCCATGTTTACAGGAATGTATTTTATAAATCTGCTGCTTTGAACACAGCGGCTACCATGGCCTGGGCCTCATCCTGAATCTTCCTGAGGTGTTCCATACCGATGAAACTCTCTGCATATATCTTGTAAATATCTTCAGTACCTGATGGCCTGGCAGCGAACCAGCCGTTTTCAGCAACCACCTTCAGCCCCCCTATCGCCGCATTATTACCGGGAGCGTGAGTGAGTTTGGAGATTATGCTTTCTCCCGCTAATTCTGCTGCGTCAACCATATCGGAAGTAAGTTTTCCCAAGACAGCCTTCTGTTCACGATTTGCAGGAGCGTCAATCCGTTCGTAAACTGGATCGCCAAATTGATCTTGTAAGTCGCTATAGTGCTCTCCTGGATCACGTTGAGTAGTCGCCGTAATCTCAGCAGCTAGTAGATCGAGGATAATACCATCCTTGTCCGTTGTCCATACCGTTCCATTCTTTCTCAAAAATGATGCTCCCGCACTCTCCTCTCCACCGAAACCGTACGAGCCGTCAATAAGGCCCTCTACAAACCACTTAAACCCAACCGGCACCTCACTGAGCCTACGCCCCATGTGTACGGCTACACGATCGATCATAGAGCTTGAAACAAGTGTTTTGCCAATAGCAGCGTCTTTTGGCCAGTCAGGACGGTTTTGAAAAAGGTACCAGACTGCCACTGCAAAGTAATGGTTAGGGTTCATGAGACCTGTACTCTTGGTAACAATACCGTGACGATCATAGTCAGGATCATTTCCAAAGGCAATGTCGAATTTATCCTTGAGTTCTATGAGTCCAGCCATCGCATACGGAGATGAACAATCCATACGGATCTTTCCATCCCGGTCAACCGCCATAAACGAAAATGTAGGATCTACATATTTGTTTACTACTTCTATATCCAGTCCGTATTTCTCGGCAATAGGGTTCCAGTAGTACACACCGGCTCCTCCCATAGGATCAACTCCGATCTTGAGCCCGGCGGATGCAATCGCCTTCATGTCGATAACATTTTCCAGATCGTTTATGTATGGCGAGACATAATCATATTCGTGTGTTGTATTGGTCTTCAACGCAAGCTCAACAGGCATACGCTTTACATCCCTCAAATCTTGCATAAGTATTTCGTTGGCACGGTTCTGTATAATATTGGTACTTTCAGTGTCAGCTGGTCCGCCTGTCGGTGGATTGTATTTGAAGCCTCCGTCCTCTGGCGGGTTGTGGGACGGAGTGATGACCACTCCATCAGCAAGCCCTGATGATCTGCTTTGATTATACGTTAGAATAGCGTGAGAAATTACAGGTGTAGGAGTATAGCCGAAGCCTGTCTGTATCATAACATCTATGTTATTGGCGGCAAAAACTTCGATAGCCGTGGAAAAGGCGGCCTCGGACAGCGCGTGAGTATCCTTACCAACATAAAGTGGTCCCGTAATATTCCTGGATCTTCTCAGATCACATATAGCCTGACAGATGGCCAGGACATGGCCCTCATTAAAAGAGTTTTTAAACGAAGATCCTCGATGCCCGGATGTGCCAAATGAGACTTGATTGTGCGGATTTTCGATATCTGGTTTGTGCGTATAGTAGGCGGAAATGAGTCGAGATACATCTACAAGAAGCTCACGTGGTGCCCTTTTACCTGCAAGTTTGTGTGCGTTCATAATAACCTTTCATTAAGAACCTCTCCAAAAATAGACTTACAAAGATTTCCAGAGTAAGGTATCAGAACTGAGTCTGAATTAAACGAATCAGGGTTGTTAATCTATATCGTCTTCATCGTCAACATCCTTGTCCGCACAATTAATACACCTGTCTGCGAAAGGAATTGCTTTGAGTCTTTCTGCAGCTATAGCCTTTTTACATAACGTACATTTCCCATATTCATTCAGCTCAATGCGCTCAAGAGCTGCATTTATTTTCTCTAATTCTGAACGTGCAAGCCCGCCCAGAGCCTCAAGCACATCGTCATTTTCGCGCTCCACTGCCTGCTCTCCAGAATCAGGATTTGGAGCGCCATTGGTGTGCAGTATATCTTGATCAACCTTGTTTATACGTCCCTTTATCTCATCTCGTCTATCTATGAGTTTTCTGCGAATTTGATCATATTTCTTCATGGCAATCTCCAATCCTTTATTTTTATTCTCTTAATATACTTCAAAGCTAAATACCGGAAACACATATTCGTTATACATTTTTTAAGCTTTAATTTCTCATACATATTATATCAAATAGTGATATTAATTGTTACCCATTAAAGATTCTTTTTATTGACTAAATCATACCTCATTAAAAAGAAAATAAAGCTTACCACTTACCTGAAAATACTTTAATAGAGGAACACTGCCAGCAGACACTACTCAAGATACTGTATTGTTTAATTCATTTCTCCGCCACATACATAACTTAGTTATCAGTTGTTCTACTATGAGGGTTGGTGATAGACGACTGGTTTTACATAACAAATCGGCCTCAAGCATATACTTCCATTTCTCAGACATCTCTTCCTCTTTAAAATTCTTAGCTTGCTTTATCATTTTGTCAACAAATGGTCTTTTTACAGATGTTTTTTCCAGTATATCATCTTTATTTCCACCGTTGTCCAGAACCCTGATAATCTTCCATAAATCCTTCATTCTTTTATGTGATGAAATTACAATAGTTATGGCAATTGATCTTGGATCAAAAGTAATAGTTTTACGCTCGTTTTCCATACCAATATTGAAAAGGTTTTCTGCCATTTTCACAGCAGAGATAGTATTTTTCATACCAATTGCATCAAGCAAATTGAAGAGCTTCTCTCTATGACTAGCCCCTGCTAACATCTGAATATCTTCCGTGGAAATTTCCTTCTTATCACCGATAAAAATTGATAGTGCATCCAGTTGTCTATCAATAATTGCCAGACTGTTTCCGGTTCTCTCCAGAAGACAAAATGCAGACTTGAGATTCATTGTTTTGTCATAATTCCTTGCATGTATAACAATCCATTTTGTTAATTCACTGTCATATTCCGGCTTCTTCGTTTCCCAGGGTGCAGGACGATCAAAAAGTTTATCGCATTCAACAAGGATGCCTTGTTTACCGCTCATTGCTTTTGCCAATTTCGTTCTCTTGTCTATGGATAACACTTCTAATACTATGCAGTTAATGCTAAAAGGATTTTTAATGTATTCAGAAATTCTTTCCTGATACTTAACCAGGAGAGAATCAGCATTCTCAACTATTATCAACTTACGCTTTCCAAACATTGGAGCAGTTCTCACTTCATCAAGAATATCATTTAATAGGGCAGAGGCTTTCACATTTTGTGTAGCGTTGCCTTCAGTCTGGTTAACGGTAAAATTACTTCCCATGTCTTTACCATTAAACTGAATCAAACCTTCTTTAACTCCTCCTTCAAGAAAAAAACATTTTTTTATCCCGGTTAATGCCTGCTTTTTTAGAAAATACTCGTTACCACTCATTATATAGACAGGTAAGTTGTTTGTTTTACAATGTTTGTGTGCAAAATCGGCAAATTTCATGTAGACAGCCTTAAAAACTTAAGCAATATAAAGGTAAAGTAAATATACTTTTTAAATATTCAAAAAAAAGCAGCTTTTTTTCTCAAAGATGTTGACATAATTAAACTTATGTGTATAATCAGCTGCAATTTGATGCCCGTACTTTTTGTAAATTACGGTTTGGAAAATTATAATTGTTTTTGGAGTAATCGAATATGGCCACAATAACAAAAAGAGAATTAGCTGAGACTATCTCTCAAAAATTAGGAAGCCCGCAGATAGTTACCAAACAAACAATTCAGCTTTTCCTTGAATTATGCACTGAGGAACTTGTAAAAGGTAACCGATTAGAATTCAGGGATTTTGGTATTCTAACTACAGTTGAAAGAGGCTCCAGGATTGGAAGAAACCCCAAAACCGGAACAACTGTAGATGTACCCCCAAAAAGAGTTGTAAGATTCAAATCAGGAAGACTTCTAAAAGAAAAGGTTCAAAATGATTCCTCGCAAGATGCGCCAACAGACGCTGTTAGTGATATTCCTACTCAGGGCCAGTAATTAATATCCGGCTGAGCTCCCTTAAACTTGTCAACATAGTTTCTGTGCGAATTGTCTTTTGAGAAGCCATGTTCTTCCAGTAGCCATTTACTCCCTGATCTTTTATATGTAATTTTATAGGAATAATGTGACAATCCTGTCATATAGATATTTATTTTCTGTGCATATGGATCGATGTCTTCAAACATTGCAATTCCCTTTCTGGTAACTCCCGGAGCATATTCTCCTTTCATCTTGTCCGAACTTAAATACTTCTCCACACATTCAGAAACTTCCTCGGCAATCTCCGGGATGTATTTTGGTTCATAATATTTGTCTGTCTCAGCTGACAGCAGAGTTGCTACAGGCACGGTAATCTCCTTGTCTATAGTATTTCTAATTGAGAATACCCAGATTAAATATTTCTTTTCGTCTTCTGGTCCATCATCCATTGAAAAATATTCGGGAATGCTCCAGCCAAAATCCACTTGTGAAGCATCAGCGGTTAAGGGAATGGAGATAACAAGATTAAGAAGCAAAAACAGACACAAATACTTTAACTTTTTCATTAATATACTCCTAGGGTTTTATATTAAGCAAATACGTTCCCATTAGGGGTTTAACATGACGGCTTTTATTTATTAAGAAGAATTTAATAAATATCTAGAGACACCATCTATATCTTTAAACACCCTGTCTGCATCTTGCAGGTACTCTTCCGAAAGAGAAGTTTGTACTGCAAAACATGTTAAGCCGGCACTCTTTGCTGAAGTTATACCTGCCGGTGCATTTTCTATTACTATGCAATTTTCTTTTGTTGCGTTAAGTTCATCTACGGCTTTCAGGTAAGGTTCAGGATTTGGTTTTCCTTTGTTTACCATTTCGCCAGTAACAATAACTTCAAATATATTTTCCAGCCCCACCTGCAAGACCTTCTTAACAACCTCTAAACGGGTACCGGTCACCAGGGCGAGATTGTACTGGCGATCCCTTAATTCTAATAATAAACTCTTAATACCTTTTATCAGTGTTACAGTAAAAATATCATTAAATATCTTACGTTTAAGTTTTATTATCTTATCAGCAGTTTCGTCTGAAATTGATATGTCACTCTTTTTGACAAATATTTCCATTGTCTCCCTGCCAGTCATACCTTCCATCAGGTAAATATCCAGATCAGAGACAAACATATCTATAGTCGACAATGCGTCTTTCCATGATTTAATATGGTATGGCATTCCATCGACAATCACACCATCCATATCAAAAATAACCGTATTAATGTTTTGCATCTTCTATTAATTCCAGGGCATACTTTATAGGAACACCAAAGTTCGCTCCTCTGAAGCCACGAAAGATTCCATAATTTATAGCAATTACTTCACCTTTATTATTGAAAAGTGGCCCTCCACTACCACCAACAGTTGTTAGCGCGTCATATATAATTCTTTTGTTCAAAACATCGCTAATATGCCCCTGAGTTGCTATAGGTTTTATAAGTCGATGGTTAGAAAGCTCCTGAGCTGCTTCCAGAAATGGCAATTTAGATATTTCCTGTGCAATTTCCGGATCGCTTTTTGCGTAAAGAGCATTCATACCGGCCGGATAACCTAACAGTACAACTGGCTCTCCCTCTATTGCGTCCTCACCACTTAAATCCAACTCCAGTTCCTGTATCTCAATACCTTCAGGATCAAAACTTAAAAGAGCAACGTCGGCAATATCAGAAACTTTTTCTACTTTAAGTGGAACAGGATCAACCACATCAGGGAAAAAAGCCCTGAACACCTCAATCCTGGGTGTTAAACCGGGTTCTATAGGGATGGCATGTCCCGTTTGCTGCCACCATGGTTCCGCAACATGACGATTTGTCAGGATTTTACCATTGCCTATTGTAAATCCGGTCCCTGTAAGCTTATTAGTTAGTAAACTCCCATCCCTCCATGATTTCAACGGTTTACCCGTTACTTCATCAACGAATGAAAAAGAACACTGAATTAAACATACACCTCTGCTAAAATCCTTTATTATCTTTTCGCCGATAGCGCTTTCAAATTCAAGGAGCTCTACTCTTTTTGTTGTTTCTGTCAGACTGGAGTATATATTATAGACTAATGTAATGATGCCAATAAAAGAGAGCAAGAAGATAAAGGCAGTAACAAGTTTAAATTTTGCTGAAGATTGTGTAAATGCCTCAGTTAATAGACTTTTAAAAAAAGCTGTTGCAGTGATCAGCTTTCTGCCTTTATGAGGCTCTCTGGCAATATCCATAGAATCTGCCAGTATTTCTCTGAATGGCTTACATACATCTCCCTCCTCAGCTTTTATCCTGAAACGTGCCCTTGGTCCGTTGTTACCATATTCAATAAGGTCACCATCATGAATAACAACCTCCTCTATCTGCCTGTTATTCACAAATGTACCTTTATTGCTATCTAAATCCTTCAGCACATAATCACATTCCTGCAAATTAATTTCGGCATGAAAAGAGGAGGTACTTTTATCTACAAATTGATCAAAATTAAGGTTGCAGGAAGGATCTGTCCCAACACTGATTTTTGAATCAGTAAAGGACTCCGTTTTACCCCTTTTGCTACCAGAGAGATGAACAAAGATGGGCTTCATTTATTATTATTAACAAAAT
>CAXMPV010000018.1:15208-15473 GCA_964195175.1 uncultured Thermodesulfobacteriota bacterium
CCTTTGTATCTTTACCTTTACCCAGTTTTGTTATCTTGCTTTCGAGTTCTGCCCTATTTTTATAGTTTCTCGATATGTATTCTGCTACGAAAGTCTGGGCAGAGATAAAATTCAGATCAACACCCTGATCATCAGGGCTCTCGGCTATTGCGTACGCAACCAGATCAGCTATTGTCTTTAATGTAATATCTTTTTTACTGCATATCTTGTTTTTTACCGTATCAAAATCCAAGTGATCACTTGTTGTAAAATACTGGTAGATCGT
>CAXMPV010000019.1:0-8402 GCA_964195175.1 uncultured Thermodesulfobacteriota bacterium
GGTGAGGTTACGAATGCTCTGGCGATAAAGCGGCTTCCGTCTATTACGGAGAGGAGCTCACATATACGTAGAGGAGCCCCATCGCACTGTTCACTGCGTCCTTGAGGTGTAGTTAATGTTTTTTGGTTGAGCAGCGTTGTTGGCGCCATCTGTCCGTTTGTCATACCATAAACGGCATTATTTACAAAGATCACTGTGATATTTTCATTTCTGTTGGCAGTATGTATGATTTCTGATAATCCAATTGCAGCGAGATCACCGTCTCCCTGATAAGAAAAGATAACTTTATCAGGATGGACCCGTTTAATTCCGGTGGCAACTGCAGGCGGACGTCCATGAGCTGCTTCACACATATCGATGTCCAGATAGTTATAAGCCAGGACCGCGCATCCCACAGGTGCTATCCCGATGGTCTTTCCCCTGATATCCTTTTCATCAATTATTTCAGCGATTAATCTTTGGATGATACCGTGTCCGCATCCGGGGCAGTAATGCGTCGGGGTGTCAATCAGCGTATCCGGTGTTTTATATGTTGCTTCCATATGATAATCTCGCAAAAATGAGGGTTGATTCTACCCTACGATAATTTATTTATATTCTGTAGGGGCAATTCATGAATTGCCCCTACAGACTTCATTAGCCGAGTTCTAAGTGGCACATGCTGCCTTTTCTTTGACGGACATCACTTCGGTAATCTTTCTAATGATGTCTTTCGGAGAAGGAATGCCTCCACCTGTTCTTCCGTAAAAATGTACCGGACATCTTCCCAAAACACTTAGTTTTACATCTTCTACCATTTGGCCGGCACTCATTTCTACCGTAAGTATTGCCCGTACTTTTTCTGAAATCTCTTGTATTTTCTGAGATGGGTATGGCCACAGTGTTATAGGCCTTAATAACCCTACTTTTATATTTGGCGTTTTGTTTTTCATTAATACTTCCTTACATATCCTTGCGCATGTGCCGTAAGCAACTATAACGATATCCGCATTTTCAGTATTAATTTCTTCGTAGCGCACCTCTTTGCTTTGAATCAGACTATACTTTTTTTGCAGCTTAGCGTTAAACTCCTCGAGTTCACCCCGTACCGGATAAAAGGACTTTATTATATTCCTATTTTTCCCGTTTGCACCAGTAAGTGCCCACTCCTTTTTGAATGAATCTGGTTCACACTTTTTGTTAAATACAACGGATTCCATCATCTGGCCTAATTGAGCATCGCCCAAGATCATTACAGGATTTCTATAACGGTCGGCTAAATCAAACGCATCGTAAACAAGATCCGCAGTTTCCTGTACTGAGCTTGGTGCAAGTACTATTGTGCGATAATCCCCATGTCCACCACCTTTAACGGCTTGAAAATAGTCAGCTTGAGAAGGCGAGATGTCTCCCAAACCAGGACCCCCACGCTGTACATTCACTATGACGCAGGGAAGCTCGCTGCCGGCCAGATAAGAAATACCTTCTTGTTTGAGGCTTATTCCGGGACTCGATGAGGATGTCATTGCCCTCGCGCCTGCAGCAGCGCTTCCGTGTACCATGTTTATGGCTGCGAGTTCGCTCTCGACTTGAATTGCGGTACCACCTACTTGTGGCATCCTGATAGCCATATGCGTCAAAATCTCGTTTTGCGGAGTAATTGGATATCCATAATAAAATCTACAGCCAGCCTGTATCGCCGCTTCCGCACATGCTTCATTACCGGTTAAGAGGTGTTTTTTGTTTTCATCAGTTAACGTCATAAGCTGGTTGCCCTCTCCAGTTAAGTTTTTCTCTCAGGACGTCATAAAAGGTTCTTGTTTGTGTGTCAATTAACTGCAACTTTTTTTCAGCTTTTTCAATAACCACTCTATCTCCAGTTTTGACATCAAAATATACCTGTCCATCTACGGTTAAGCCTATTCCCTTAGATTCAGAAATTTGTTCCATTTCAATTTTCGAATTACCAGAGACGACAAGTGGGCGGTTTGAAAGTGTATGTGGACAAATTGGAGTTATGGCAAAAGCCTCCATATCAGGTGTAACAATAGGACCACCGGCAGATAGTGAATGTGCTGTTGTCCCGGCAGGGGTTGATACGATTAGTCCATCGCAGCTGTATGTGGTAACTATCTTTTCATTTACATATAGTTTAATTGAAATTAACCTTGATAAAGAAGTTCTGGAAATTACTGCGTCGTTCAAACCAACAGTTTCATTAATGACTTGTCCGGAACGAATTACCTTGCATGCTAACAACATTCTTTGCGATACCACGTATTCACCAGAACAAATCCTTTCCAGAGAATCATTAATGTCTTGTAAAGTGAGTTCCGCCAGAAATCCAAATTTTCCTAGATGTACGCCGATCAGGGGGATTTGCTTACTATATAGTTTTCTACTTGCTGACAGGATTGTACCGTCTCCTCCAAAAACGAAGGCGAGATCGGCGGACACATTTTTTAGTTCATCTTCATCAGAAATATCAATTACTGAAATATGTGATTTTTTACGAAACAAGGGTTCAAGCTCGGTTATTGTTTCTCTTATTTTTTTTTTGCTTTTATCGCCCAGGAGTATGATTTTTTTCATATCAAATTAGAGGCTTTCTTATGTTCTTCCTTCTTTTTGATATCAGCATGACCTGTCGTATTCCAGGCAGAAATAAAGTTCTTATAGATACCTTCTGCATCAAGATTGAGGGTTTTTAAGATAATATCACGAGAACCCTGTTCAATGAATTTGTCAGGGATTCCCATTTTGTGTATATTTTTTGTATTAACACCGTTATCTACCAGTAATTCCAGAATTGCCGAACCAAATCCTCCAGCCTCCGCATGGTCTTCTACCGTAATCACTAACTGGTGATCCTCTACAATTTTTATTATGAGATCCTTGTCAAGAGGCTTTACAAAACGGGCATTCATAACGGTAATATCAATCCCTTTCTCCATGAGCATACGTGCGCATTCCAGAGATGGATATACCATTGCACCATACGCAATTATTGCTCCATCTAAACCTTCTCTCAGAATTTCACCTTTTCCCATTTCAATAGGCTTGCAATCATTATTAAGGCTATCTTCCGGTATATTTGCCCTTGGGTAGCGTATGGCAGCAGGTGTATTGAGTTGTACTGCCATATGTAACATTGCTTTGAGTTCAGCACCGTCTTTTGGAGCCATTAAAGTAATCTCTGGTAAATGTCTCAGGTAAGCGATGTCAAAGACTCCATTATGGGTTGGGCCGTCGTTTCCAACAACTCCTGCTCTGTCCAGTGCGAGTAAAATACCATTATTTTGTAAACACATATCATGAAAGACCTGATCATATGCACGCTGCAGGAAAGTTGAATATATTGCTGCTACAGGTTTCATTCCAGCTGAGACTAATCCATTTGCCAGTCCAATAGCATGTTGTTCGCAAATTCCAACATCAATATATCTGTCTGGATATTTTTTGCCAAACGCATCAAGACCTGTTCCGTCAGGCATTGCGGCGGTGATTGCAACTATATCTCTATTAGACTCAGCGAGTTCAATCATAGTATCGCCAAAAACCTTTGTATAACTGATTTGTTTTGGATCTTTTGGTTTTTCCATCATTTTCCCGTTCTGCACCTGGTAATTACCAGCGCTGTGATAACGGGCGGGATTTTCTGACGCGGGGTGAAATCCTTTACCTTTTTCTGTGATTACATGTAGTAATACAGGGCCTTCTATATTTTTAATATTATGGAAAATATCGGTTAGCGTCTCAATATTGTGTCCATCAATCGGGCCAAAGTAATCAAATCCCAGATCCACAAAAATCTGTCCCGGAGTGATTTCCCGTTTCAGTGCTTCAGCAATATGTTCTAATGAACGTTCCATCCGTTTGCCAACGATAGGCAATGAATGCAGTACATGGCGGACTTCTTTTTTGAAATCTGTGTAAAGTGGTGAGGTTCGGATTTTGTTTAAATGTTTTGCTATTGCTCCTACTGTACCAGAAATTGCCATTTTATTATCATTAAGGATTACGATCAGGTTCCTTTTTAGATGTCCGGCATGGTTGAGTGCTTCAAGCGACATTCCTGCACCAATTGCGGCATCTCCAACAATAGCAATAGCTTTCCTATCATCAATGCCATTTATTTTATCAGCACAAGAGATACCGAGAGCGGCAGAGATTGCATGTCCGCTATGACCACAAATAAATGGGTCATATTTGCTTTCCTTAATATCAGGGAATCCGCTTAGCCCTTTATATTGTCTTAAAGTAGGGAATTCCTTTCTTCTTCCTGTCAGCAACTTGTGTACATACGTTTGATGTCCAACATCCCAGACTAACTTATCCTTGAGAAAGTCGAACGAACGGTGCAAAGCAATCGTAAGCTCAACTACCCCTAGATTCGATGCCAGATGACCGGGATTTGTAGAAACAACATCAATTATTACATCTCTTATCTCCTGCGCTAAAACAGCCAAATCTTCGTTGTTCAGATTTTGCAGATCCTTAGGGGAGTCAATTTTTTCTAATATTTTTTGTGACAATATTTTTTTCCTAAAACTTTAATTAGTATCTTTCGCTAATTCACACTGCTTGCTATTATTCTTCAGAGGTTTTTTTCAGGTTAAACTCTTCCGTATGAGTTTCTCCTGTAGATTTTTTAAGTAAGATATTAATCTTTTTTTCTGCCTTCTCTAAAGTCTGATAGCATTGTTTGTATATTTTAATACCACTTTCGTATTTTGCAAGTGTTTCATCTAAAGTCAGGCTATTTGTTTCAAGCTGTTCTACTATTTCTTCAAGTTCTTTTAATGATGTTTCAAAGTCTGGTTTCTTCATAAATTAGCCTTTTTCAACAGAAAGAATTTCAGAAATAATACTACCCTTGGACAGATTTGTTTTAATCTTGTCCCCTTTACTTAAATCTATTATATCTCGAAGAGGTTTATTGTTTTCCAATCTGGTGGTAATGGCATAACCTCTTTTCAAAACGTTCAAAGGACTCAGACTTTCCAGCTTTCCTGCAATACCTGATAATTTTTCACGTTCAGTATTTAATGCATGTGTTATATTTAAATTAAGCCTCTGTGCAAATTCGTCCAGCCTCTGTTGCCATCTGTTCAGCCTGTCAAATGGTTGCTTCATTGCATAGCTATTTGCAATTCTAACGAGTTTTTCTTTTGATAATCTTAACTTTCCGGTTAGGGATTGCAAAAGTCTCGCTTTAAATTTTTCTATTTTCTCGATCAGCAAATCTTTTCGAGGGACAACCAGTTCTCCAGCTTCAGAGGGGGTTAGAGCCCTTTTATCTGCCACCAGATCAGCTATTGTTATATCGATTTCGTGTCCAACAGCGGAGATAATGGGTATCCTGGAATTATATATGCTCCTTGCAACAACTTCTTCATTAAACGCCCACAGATCTTCCATGCTGCCACCACCTCTGCCTGCTATAATTACGTCTATATCGGAGTAATTGTTTAGTTCTGTTATCGCTTCAGCAATTTCCTGTGCCGCTCCTTCTCCCTGAACCTTTACCGGGTAAATGAGTATTTCAACGTTAGCAAAACGACGATCTATGATGTTTAGAATGTCTTTGATTGCTGCTCCGGTTGGCGACGTTACTATTCCAATTTTCTGAGGTATGAACGGGAGCGGTTTTTTGTGAGCATGGTCAAACAGTCCTTCTTTTTCCAGTTTTTCCTTCAGTTGCTGGAAAGCAAGTTGCAGCGCGCCTATTCCCTTTGGTTCTATTTTGTTAATTATAAGCTGGTATTGCCCTCGTGGTTCATAAACGGTAATTGAACCAAAGGATATTACTTCCATTCCATCTTTCAATTCAAATTTGATCCTGCTTGCACTGTTTCTGAAGACGACTGCCTGCAATTGGGAATTTTTGTCTTTAAGTGTTAGGTAAACATGCCCGGAGCTTGGTTTTCTTACATTGGATATTTCACCTAAAACACCTACATTTGAGAATTTGTGTTCCAGAGAAGTTTTGATTCCCCTGCTGATTTCAGAAACTGTAACAAATTTCTCGTTTATTTCTTCAGAAAAATCGTTCAATGGTTCTTGATTTGTTTTAATATTCAGGAAACTAGCAAGCATATTGACCTAGTTAATTGTCTGTTTAGGTGAAATTAATTAATAGAGCATTTAGTAATTATCGTTTTCAGTCACTCTTACTCTTTTTATTTTTTCTGCTTTACCCGTTTTCTTGTCAACAGTTATGACAACTCCTTCGATATGGAGGTCATTTTCAGCTATATCATAGCGGGTTGGTACCTGGGTTACAATTGATTTTAATACACGATCAATATTTCTTCCCAATATTGATTCGTGTGGACCTGTCATGCCCAAATCCGTGATGTATCCTGTCCCTTTAGGTAAGATTTTTTCGTCAGATGTCTGTACGTGTGTGTGAGTACCAACGACCGCGCTAACTCTACCATCTAAGTACCATCCCATGGCAATTTTCTCAGATGTTGCTTCTGCATGCATGTCTACGACAATTATATTTGTCTGTTTTGAAAGCTCTTCAACTGCTGTATCTGCCGCTCTGAACGGACAGTCTATGGGCTTCATGAAGGTTCTGCCTAAAAGATTGATTATGCCAACAACATAGTCCTCTTCCGTTTTGATAGCAACATAACCTCTGCCATGAGCCAATGGGGAGTAATTCGCCGGTCTGAGTATCCTTTGTTCAGATTGTAAAGAATCGTAAATCTCTTTTCTTTTCCATACATGATCACCCATTGTTATTGCGTTTACACCATAAGTGAACAGCTTTTTCGCAATATTAACGGTTAGTCCTGAACCCCCTGCTGCGTTTTCCGCGTTTGCTATGCAGAAATCTATATCGTATTGATTGATGAAACCCTCAAGCTTTTTTTCTAAAATCTTCCTTCCGGGCTGTCCTACAATGTCTCCAATAGCGAGGATATTCAATAGCATTTAGCAATTTATTATAATTGGGAAAAATAAACAGATGGTGTCAGCAAGCAATCTTAATCCAGAGCTTTCTCTATCTGTTATGCTGGCGAAAGGGTGTTTCTCTCTTGTGCGTGAATTATAACCGCTACCTGTCATCCGTTCAATGAAATCTTGAATCTCAATAAAAGAAGAGTTTACTTGCTTAGAGCGTTACTGCTCTATAAGAAAATGCAGAGCCAGTAGGAAAACTCAATTGGGGAAAAATATAGTATGGAGGATGTATATTCTGCTGTTGATTTCCGCTTCTGGTTATTCTATTGAGCGAGTAATTTTTGACTGAGTAGTTTTTCTACATCAGAAGGTACAAACTTAGAAATATCACCTCCCAGACTTACGGCCTCCTTAATGAGACTGGAATTTAAAAACGAGTATTCCTGACTAGTCATTATGAAAACAGTTTCTATATTCGTTTTTAATACACGATTTGTAAGTGCTCTTTGAAATTCATACTCAAAATCAGATACCGTTCTGATGCCTCTGAGTATTATATTAGTTCGCATCTCCTCCATGTAGTCAGTTAACATTCCTTCAAAACAGTCTACCCTGACATTCTGAATCTCTCTGGTATTTTTTGAGAGCATATCCATTCGCTCTTCAACGGTGAATATGGGTGTTTTTAATGGGTTGTGACCAACCGCAACGATAAGCTCATCAAAGATCTTACTCCCTCGTTTGATCACATCAAGATGGCCATAGGTAACAGGGTCGAAAGTACCGGGGTAAACCGCTTTTTTCATAATATGTATTATGGAAAATAAAAGGTTGATCTATTGCTTCTTTTTAGGAATCATTGCTGGTGGAACCATAGCACCCAATGATCTGAGAGTGGGTGTTGCAACTCCTAATCCACGCGGTAGAATATTAAATGAGACTATATTATCATCTTGTCTGGTTCCAATTTGAGCTATGTTCATAGTGAAGATCCAATCATGGAGATATCTTGTGACATTAACACCGCTATATAAGCTTCGCGAGTCTTTGTCCTCAAGCCCAGTATTAAAGGCATATTGCTGGGCAACGCTTACAGACCATTTTTCATTTGCTTTGATTGATGTTGAGAAGAAAACTGTTGAACTGCTATCATCAATATACCTGTTACCTGCAGAGAAACTCAGTTGGGGCGAAGGCGAGTATCGAAGTGCAAGATTTGAAATATCAACGCCTCCTTTCCTCAGGTTAAACTCGTTTCCTTCTGAAAGGATAGAAACGTTATCGGTTAACTTTATATTATAGTACCATCCTATATAGTCATCCCGTCTCCTATTAAGGCCTGCATCACCGGGGAAGAGATTTAATTCTGTGTCTAAGTCAACGATGTCCACCGTTTTTTCTTTTCCTGGTTCTCCTCTTTTTGTCTGGAGTCTATTGCGTAGACCAAATTTGACCGATTGATAGGTGTCAATTGCATCTACTCCATCAAACTGATTTAGGTCTTCCGG
>CAXMPV010000019.1:8412-15177 GCA_964195175.1 uncultured Thermodesulfobacteriota bacterium
CCATGACATGTCTCAGCCGGTTAATATTTAGAAATTTATTATATACACTGAATGTCCGTGAGAGTGTTGTGCTGGTATTAATGCCAATAGGAATTGCTACTCTTCCTCGTGCTGTACCACTGCCTTCATTGCGCCCGGTAACAGGGTCTACCTTAATACTCTCACTATACCCGGTTAAACGAATCCCTATGAATGGATTAAATCTTTGTCCCATGAGACGAAAAGGAGCATTGAGCATATTGAATGTATCAAACCTGATAGTTTCCTCAGGATCAAACCTAGCAGATGATCTGTCAAAAACTCTTTCTGCAGTCAGCAACTCTCCACGACCCAGAAAATCAGTTTGGGCTTTCGAAGACGAAGTACCGTCAAACGACCTGTTTGTAGGCGAAAGCCTGTCAAACACCCTGTTTTGATATACCAAACTCGTTTCAGATGTGAGATTAAACCTGCCATTTTGTAAAGGCTCTCCAATAATTCTGTATTTTAGTTCTGGAAACTTTTCGTCTTTTCTACTAAGCCTTATTGAATCTATTAAAGTGTCGTATGTTCGTAATTGATGTTCCGCAAGGAAAGTAATTCCCCTGTTACCTGAGATATTTCTCAAATAGAATAAAGTATTTTTGTCCTTTTCATTTTTAAATTCCGACTGGAGGAATTCTCTGAAATAAGTTCTGTCTTTAACATGAGATATTTCTGTATCCACTATCCAACCATCATTATTAGTAGTTTTTGCTATCCAGTCGTCAATATTAGCAGTATCAGATTTGTTATCGTCAGTACCGGATTTATCTCTAAGAACCTTAGAAAGCATCAGTCTGTTTCGCCATAAAAAATGTCCTCTGCTCTCATCCTCTACCGTGACACCATTAATACCGGTTTCATCTCTATCGTTCATCTGGTATGTGTTCAAGTAACCGGAGAAATTTTCTTTTTTGTATTTAATATTCGTTCCCGCTCTCAGGCCCTTCAACTCCATATAATCCAGGCTCAAAGTCACGTCGCTCCATTTACTTAATTTTTCGCCAAAGGCAAAACCGTATAGATCCCAATCGGTTTTAATAAATCGTCCGAACCTCGTAGTTGTTCCAGTATCCCATTCCTGGAGTCGTTTTGGACTCCTTTTTAAGTTAAAATTCAAATATGGGGTATACATTACTGGAACTTTTCCGATCTTAAATACATTATTCCTTGCGGTTAGAATTGAATTTTCACCCGTTTTAATAATTCTTAACTTTGAATATTTAAATTTGTAGTGAGGGTGTCCGTAACCACAAAGAGAAAAATCACCGTTCTTTATTTCATAATTTCCTTTTGTATTCTTTATCTCATCACCGCTTATAAAAGCGGGCGTTTGTATCCTGACTGCAGGAGGCTTTAGAACACTTTCAATCGTACTATTAACAAAAAGCCCTTTCTCCTCCTTGATATTTTCAAAGATTTTTTCTGCTATTATTAAATCATCTTCACGCGTCAGGGTTACATTGCCCTCTGCATATACTTCTTTATATACCTGTTTTGGTGATTTTCCTTCTTCGCTCTTTTCCTGATCAAAATACAGGATTACGTTATCGGCATTTAGCGTTTCACCGCCTTTTTTAATTCTAACGTTTCCTATTGCAACGATTACACGAACATCATTCTCTAACCATGTATCGATGTCATCTGCTAATATATCTACCATTTCTCCTGCAGCAGCAGTGCCTGTAGGAGTGTCAACTTTATATGCCTCACCCCTTTCTTCCGCTTTGAATTTTTCCGCTTGCGCATATAATTCAGTTCTTTGTTCATCTTCAAAGCTACTTACTTGAACATCGGCATTTGCGGGGCTAACAGATATTCCGGCTGTAGTAACTAACTCCAGGTATGTTTCTTCAAAATCTTGAATATCCTCTTCCTGGAAAAGAGTTACATTGCCATTACAATAAATCTCAAGACTCCCTTCAACAATCTGCCCTGCTTTGACCTCTTTAAACCAGATTATTATGTCGTTTGCAACGATTCGGACGTCACCTTGTTCGACTTCGGCATCACCATTTGCCTGGAAGACTCTAATTTCGTTATTTTGCCAGGTAGATATGGAACCTGCACTTATGTGTATGGGATAATGAGAAACATCCTTTTTTATGCGTGCTCCCTGCGCCATGTTTCTATTGCAGAGGATAATCAGCAGGATAAAGAATATGGTAGATATGGATAATCGCATAGTGAAACCTAACAATAATTTTTGTTAAAATAGCTTTTCGTTATTTGTATGGTTGATATCGATGTACTCGAAGAAACACAAAAAGAAAAAAAGTTTAATTATTTGGATGCACTAAAAAATCTTTTACTGATTCTATAACGTAATCCTGCTCTTCTTCTGTTATTTCCGGAAAAACAGGAAGTGCCAGTGTCTCCTTCGCTGCCTTTTCTGTTTCCGGCATGTCACCTTCTTTGTAGCCCAGATCTGCCAGGCATTCTTGTAAATGCTGGGGGACCGGATAATATACGGCACAACCTATATTATTCACTTTTAGGTGCTCCATAAGCCTGTCACGCTCTTTAACTCTGATTACATATAGATGGAAGGCGTGCTTGTTGAAGCTCATTGTCTTTGGAGTTACTAAATCAAGCCCTTTCATCTTTTCAGTATAATACGAAGCTATTTGTCTTCGTTTATCACACCAATCATCCAGGTGCCCGAGTTTTTTGATTAGGATGGATGCCTGTATTGTATCCAATCTTCCGTTAATACCCAAGGCTGCATGATAATTCTTCGGCCTGCCGCCATGGATCCTCAGCATCAGAATCAATTCTTCAAGTTCTTCGCTATTGCAGGTTACCATTCCACCGTCACCCATGCCGCCGAGATTCTTACTTGGAAAGAAAGAAAAACATCCTAAGTCACCCATTGAGCCTGCTTTTTTGCCTTTATACTCAGCGCCAACAGCTTGAGCTGAATCCTCTATGACTCTTAAATCATGTTTTTTTGCTATTTCCATGATTGGATCCATATCAGCCATTTGGCCGTACAGATGAACAGGGATAATAGCTTTTGTTTTTTTGCTGATATTTTTTTCTATTGAATCCGGTCTAATATTGAATGTCTCAGGGTCGATATCCGCGAAAACCGGTTTGGCACCGACATTACAAATAGACTCTGCCGTCGCAAAAAACGTAAAGGGTGTTGTAATGACTTCATCACCGTCACCAATTCCTAATGATTTGAGTGCAAGGAGCAATGCATCTGTTCCGGAAGAGACGCCTATGGCATATTTCGTGTTACAATAGGAAGCAAAAAGACCCTCAAACTCTTTAACCTGAGGGCCTAATATGAATGCCTGACTTTCAAGGACATCCTGTATCGCGGAGTTGATCTCTTCCTTTATACCGTGAAATTGGCGTTTCAAGTCAATTAAAGGAACTCTTGTTCTTGTTTTTTCACTAACAGTAGAACTCATCTTATCCCTTTATATAATGCGTACTTAAATTGATCACCACCCCGGCAGAACCGCCTGCTGTTCTGTTAAACAGGCGGGCGGTTGTAGGGCAGAGAGATATATTCTGTGTAAGTCTTAACAGAGTGAAACTTCTATTTTTTCTTTCTTCTTGCGCGTCTTTTTAAGATATATTTTTTTCTATTAAGTCTGTGTTTTTTCTTTCCTTCAAACCCATTTGCCATAAAAATCTTCCTCGAAATACAATAAATTGAATAATAAAATTACTTGTTTGTATGCATCCTTATATTATGATACTATTCTTGCCGATGGGACTTGCGAGTTGAATTATACGTCCTTCTTCATACACATCTGACACGTCCCATACTATATCAAATCCTTTTAAGTCGTTAGCATTATACTATTTGTAAATTCTTTTACAAGTGATTCTTTTCTAAAATAGCTATAATCCTCCTTTTATAAGAACTTACATAGCTTTTGTCAATTTTAAGCATAAAATGACACATCGCCCACTTGTCGGAATCGTAGTATTCTTCGCAATCGGTATATCCACAAATTATTTAATAAATATCCCATTTGTCCCTGTCTTTTCTACTGCGGTTTTATTCGTTATTGTGTGTGTTCTCTTGTTCATGTTTCACTTTTACCCGAATGACGCTTATCCGACCGAAATTTTAAGACTGCCAAAATGGAACGTTTTACCCCTTCTTATTCTCATATTCTTGACTGGTATCGCATATCATCATCTCAGATTTTTTTCTCATGCAGACAATAATATATCGAATTTCATTAATACCGATAAAATTCCCGTTCGCTTACAAGGCGTAGTCGCCTCGCTTCCCATTTCTAAATCTGTAACAACGCCTCTGTCGGCTTCAATGAAATATCGTAAGGTAATGTCTACCCTTCTGCTGCGAGTTGAGGCTATAGAGAGCTCATCTGGTAGTGGCGTAAGTGTACGAAAGTGGAGAAATATCTCCGGCACTATCAAAGTAAATATTTACCAAACCCGACAAGAAGAGAGTATGCCTGTAAACAAGAGGCATTATCTTTCAGAAAAGTTAAAATATGGTGACGAGATAGAGCTTACTTGCAATGTATCAATACCTTCAAGATCCAGAAATCCCGGACAGTTTGATTATCAAAATTACCTTAATAAGCAGACACCATGTGTTGAAGCCATTGCAAGCGTTGTTAGTTTGAATAATATAAAGATCATATCAGAAGGTCATGGCAACCTTTTCTACACATTTGTCTATGGCCTGAAGAGAAAATTAAATACGATTATCGAAAAAAATGTAAAAGAAGAGAGCGTTCCCCTCGTCAGTAGTATTTTACTGGGTGATCGTGAGAAAGTACCGGAAAACCTGATGGACGGTTTTTTGAAGACGGGGACAATACATTTCCTGGCAATCAGCGGATTACATGTCGGCATTTTGGTTCTCTCTCTGCACTATTTATTACGGCTGTTCAGACTTAACACAAGATATCTGGCAATAATTATCATACTGATTGTGTTCTTTTATGCTGCCATTACAGGAATGAAACCTCCAGTTCTCCGGGCAGGCATTATGGTGACTATCTATTATGGCGCGTTTATTATCAACAGGCGTTGGGACCTTCCGAATAGCATTGCGGCAGCAGTATTCATTATTCTTCTGATAAACCCCTCCGACCTGTTCAACGTTGGCTTTCAGCTTTCGGTGCTTGCTGTGCTTGGAATTATATACACTTCAAACAGGTTAGAAAACTTTTTCTGGAAATCAACCCTTCTGGTAGAGAAACTACAGGCGAAAGAGGAGAGAAGCGAGATATGGCTCCTATTTAAAATCTATTGCAGAAAGACATTTTGTGTATCCCTGAGCGCCTGGATCGCAGTGATGCCGCTCATAGCGTACTATTTTCACATTGTAACCCCTCTCACCGTTTTCTTGAATATTATAATATTTCCGTTGGTATGGATTATTCTGGTTGGTGGTTTTATCGTATTAATAACAGGACTGGTATCTCCCATACTGGCCACACCATTTGCATGTCTGGTTTCATATTCTGGAGTAACGCTGGAGAATCTGATACTCCTTTTCTCAAGAAATTCCCAGACCTTCTTTTATACATCAACACCTTCATGGATATGGATTGTAATCTACTATCTGATAGTCATATTTTTCATACTAAGGGAGAGGATCAATATCAGGATTGCGCATATGATAATTGCAACCCTGGTGATTTTAAATATTTTTGTGCTTTCCGGTTTACCTGGCCGGAGTCAGGATTGTCTTAAACTCACATGTTTTGATGTGAGGCATGGAGCCTCTTTTTTTATACAATTTCCTAACGGCAAAAACATGCTTTATGATTCAGGTACAAATGGTAATTATAATGTTGGAAAATTTGTCGTTGCTCCTTTTCTTTGGCAGCAGGGAATCAAGAAGATAGATACCGTTGTCATTTCGCATGAGCACGATGATCATTGCAATGGCATACCATCCATTATCGACAGGTTCAGTGTTGGCAATGTTTTTGTGAATAAATTCTTCCTACAATCCGGAAATAGAGTTGATTTGTTAAGAATGTTTGCAGAAGAAAAAATTAAGACAGGTATATTGGCAGATGGATTGGAAATTACAGGTTATGGTCCGGCAAAGATCAGAGTGCTCAATCCTCCGGATAAGGACATTTTAAGAAAGAAAGGTATTCTGGTAGATAACATATCTATAAATGATTCATCCAATGTACTGCTTATTGAATATATGGGCTATCGGATACTGTTGTGTGGTGATATAGGTGAAAGGGGAATTGAAATGCTTTTGTCAGGGAATGGCAGCTCTGATGTAGACGTATCTGCAGACATAATACAGGCTCCTCATCATGGTGGTTTCATAATGAATACAGGAGATCTGGTTAAAAGTGTGATGCCTGCGCATGCAATAATAGGCGGGCTTGCAAAGGATATTTCAGAATCTACACTTGAGGACTATCAAAAGCATGGAGTACGTTTACATAAGACGCATGAGAATGGAGCAGTGACATATACGATAAACATAGAAGGAATTAAAGTATCAACGTTTCTATAAGTCTTTAGGTTTTTAATAGCAAGGTCTGGCCCTTATTCCACTTTTGTGCATTGTATTTTGTTCAATACTTCAATCGCTTCGTTACGATATTCTGTGATGCTTTCTGATAAAGGTTTTAGGTATCCTTTGGAAATACTAACAGTATTTAATTCTTTCCAAAGCCATTCATCGAAAGCAAAAGCGACAGTTAAAGAATTATCCATTTTTGGGACTGGTTCGTCGTAATCTTTATCATAATGTGCTACGTATTT
>CAXMPV010000020.1:0-14792 GCA_964195175.1 uncultured Thermodesulfobacteriota bacterium
CTTATCCATATAACGAATTAAGAAAAACGCATTAACCATTAAGAAACTATCCTCTTTTTCTATCACGAGGATAGAACAGTGAAGTCTCAGGCACAGTATATGAGTGCAAATCATGGACTGACCCTTCCCCCTGAGCGGAAGGGGACCTGGCTTCAAAAGCAAGAGTACCATCATAAATCCCGTTATGCAGATCTTTTATTGTCTTGTAGCCAATAGTTTGCATTGCATGCAGTAAGCTCTTAATAATATACTCACCAAAATGAGCAACTGAGCCTTTATCAACTACCGTACCCGACACACCCTGAGCAATCTTAATCTTATCATCGCTTGAATAATATCTCTTGTCACCACCTTTATCCATTGCCTCTAAAGACGCCATACCTCTATATTTTTTTAACCTGACTCCGCCTTCGTAATAGTAATCACCCGGGGCCTCACTCGTACCGGCAAGCAATGCGCCAAGCATTACGTTACTTGCCCCTAATGACAGCGCTTTCACTATGTACCCAATGTTAGCAACCCCGCCATCCGCAATTACCGGTATTCCCGCGTACTCTCTCGCAAACTTTGCACAGTGGTAAACCGCAGATCCCTGAGCCCTTCCAACTGCCATGGTATCCTGTGTAATACAGATAGAACCTGCCCCCATACCTATACGAAGGGCATCGACACCCTTATCAATGAGAGATTTACATTGTTTGGCAGTTACTACATTCCCGCCTATAACATCTATTTCAGGATAATTTTTCTTTATATACTCTATCATACGGTGCTGGTAAATTGAATCGCCCTGAGAAGCGTCAATCACTATCACATCCACCCCGGCGCCTACTAACTCTTTAAGCCTTTCCTTGTCTTCATCTCGTGTCGAAATTGCTGCTCCCACCAATAGCTGTTTTTCACTGTTTTTTGAAGCTAAGGGAAAATCCTTATTTTTTAACAGATCTGACCTGCTCATTAATGATACCAGACGGCCATCTTTATCCACCAAAGGAAGCTTACCTTTCCTGGACTCTTTGAGTATTTTATTCCCTTCCATAAGAGAAATGCCTGCGGTTGCCGTAATAAGCTGGTCAACCATAACTTCTCGTAATTTCTTTGTTCTATTTAATTCAAAATCTATATCTCTCCGCGTAACAATACCTATTAATTTAGTTTTTAATGTCCCGTCATCGGTTATTGGTATACCGGAAAACCCGTATGTTTCTTTAATATCATCAACATCTAAAATGGTATTTTCAGGACTGAGAGTTACCGGGTCGGTAATGAAGCCGTTTTCAAATCTTTTTACCTGTCTGACTTCTCTGGTTTGTTCTTCAATTGTATTGTTATAATGTACTATACCAATACCGCCCAGAAGGGCCAGATAGATGGCCATTTTTGACTCCGTTACCGTATCCATCGGAGAACTGACAAGTGGCCTTTTTATCTTCAGATTCCTTGTAAGGTTTGTTTCCAAGTCAACATCTTCTACGGAAAAACCGATATGACCCGGAAGCAGGATAAAATCACTGTATGTCATACCCCCGCCGTCACCAAAGAATTTTTCCGCACTAAATCCATTTTCTGGCATTTTTTATCACCTATAATAACATGTATGGATCCACATCTATCATCATCTGGACCTTTTTAGAATTTCTATTTTCGTTTTCAATACTTTTTAAGATCGTGTGCAGGTTTTTAAAACTATCCGCCTTCACTATTAAGTGCCACCTATAGTTGTCTTTAACCTTAACAATAGGCGCGGGCGCGGGACCTAAAACACCAACTTTGTCTTTACGCAAACCAGCCAGAAGCGAGCCGTTGGACGATTTTATTGCATTCACTAACTTTTCTGCAATATACGAGGCCTTTTCTTTAACATCCTGATCCTTTTTCCCACGTAAGACAACTCTGGCTAATCTTCCATATGGAGGATAATAAAGTTGCTTTCTATATTCAAGTTCTTTTTTGGCAAATCCGTCATAGTCATGTAAAGCAGCATGCGTAATACTGTAATGCTCCGGATTATAGGTCTGAATGATAACCTTTCCTCCTTTTACACCTCTTCCCGTTCTGCCTGCTACCTGACAAAGCAATTGGAACGTTTTTTCACTTGCCCGAAAATCGGGCAGATTGACAATCGTATCCGCAGAAAGCACTCCAACTAAAGTAACGTTTGGAAAGTCGAGCCCTTTTGCTATCATTTGAGTGCCTAAAAGGATATCTATATCGCCACGTCGAAAAGCGCTTAAGGCCTTTTCGTGTGCATCCCGCCCCCTCATTGTGTCACCATCCATCCGCAGAAGATTGTGTTTAGGGAATCTGGCCCTGATCAATTCCTCCATTCTCTCCGTTCCAAAACCAGTAAAACGGATACCTGGAGCACAGCAATCAGGACACTCTCTGGGAACAGGCTCTTCCGCAAAGCAATAATGACATATTACCGCATCTTTCTTCTTATGATAAGTAAGAGAGATGTCGCATCTTTTGCATTTTAGTACAAACCCACATCTTCTACAACTTATAAAAGGTGAAAATCCACGTCTGTTTAAAAGCAACAGTACCTGCTCTTTTTTAGAAAGGCTTTTCTTCATGCTAAGTTCAAGATAATCTGATATCGGCTTCTGCCCTTTACCTCCGAATATCTCACGTCGCATATCAATTACTTCCACTCTGGGAAGAGGTTTATGCCCAACCCGATTCTTCAAAGTAACACATTCATACTTACCAATATCTGTATTATAAAAACTCTCAAGGGAAGGCGTCGCAGAACCGAGCACAACCACCGCATTTTCATATGCCGCCCTGACGACACTAACATCGCGAGCGTTATAACGCGGTGAAGTGTCCTGCTTGAACGTATTCTCATGTTCTTCGTCGATTACGATAAGTCCCACATCTTCTAAAGGGGCAAATATTGCCGAACGGGCGCCAACAACAACATCCGCATTGCCATTCTTAATTTCCCACCATTGATCACTTCTCTGCCGCTCAGTCAAACTGCTATGCAAGACGGCTACTCTATCAAAACGCGATTTAAACCTTTCAATAGTTTGTGGCGTCAGGGATATTTCAGGAACCAGAACAATCGCCTTCATCCCCAAAGCAACCACTTCTGTGATAGCCTGAAGATAGACCTCTGTCTTGCCGCTTCCTGTAACACCCTTCAGTAAAACTACACTGTGTTTTCTCTCTCTTATTTTTCTCTTAATCAGCCTGATTGCTACTTCCTGCTCCTCGGTTGATGAAAGATGAGATGTTTTTTTGAAGTGTTTACCTGCAAATAGGGGATCGCTTACTTCTATTTTATCAAGGGTTATAAAGCCTCTATCTCGAAGCCTGTTAACACTATCCATTTTGCACTTGCTGATACTTGCTAATTCCGCAAATGTTGTCTCTCCCACTTCAGCAAGTACCTCCAGCACCCTTGCCTGTTTTGGCGCTCTCTTTTTGATTGTGGAAATCATCTCTTCTACAGAGATTCCATCTTTGCATAATTTTATAACGTTTATTGTCCTGGATTTAATGCCCTTCCTTACCACAGAAGGTAAAAAGGATTCCAGGGCTTCGCCCAAACCGCAAAAATAGAAATTAGCCATCCATTCCGCAACTGCTAACATTTTGGAATTCAAGATAGGTGTTGTGTCAATTACGTGTATTATGTCCTTTAGCGTTTTTACGTCTGATATATTGGTTAACCCGACACAATACCCAACAACGGTTCTTCTCCCGAAAGGCACCTTAACCCTTTTACCGATTTCTACCTGATTTACTAAAGATGGTGGAATTTTGTAGTGAAATTTTTTATTGAGGGGGATATCCAGGACAACTTCGGCAAATTCTCCATAAGCCATTGAAATATAAACCCTTACAAATATTTTAAATTGTAGTAATATTGCAGAATACTATCACAATTATAATAAAGTGTCAAGATAAGCATCGCTATACAAGCATATTATCCTTGCTTTACTGTCCCAATATTTCTATAAAATATTGTTTTTAAGGGACTTCTTAAGGTACGTACGCATAAGCCTTTTAACGCACTCACGTCCTGAAAGAAAATAATATTATTCCTCTTATGCCTTGTTTTAACCAAACGACACTATGAAGATAGTTGAATGGCATGTCATAACAGTCTCAATTGCTATGTTTGCAGCAGCAACAGGGCTCTTCATTTATTTGCCATCTATCAGTATTAAAAGGGAAGCTCCCGTTGCCATTAACATTGAGGAATTGTGCAGGGTAGACGTAGAAGAAAACAGATGGGAATATGTAGTGTTACATCACAGCGCTACTGATAAAGGAAATGCAAATAGCTTTGATAAATATCATAGAGAACAGAAAAAATGGAAACACGGTTTAGCCTATCACTTTGTCATCGGCAACGGTAACGGTTCTGGCAATGGTGAGATTGAAGTGGGTGATAGATGGAAGAAACAGATTCATGGTGCACATACTGCCAATATGGACCTTAATCGAATTTCTATCGGCATCTGCCTTGTTGGAAATTTTGAAGCGGACAACGAACCCACAAACAACCAGATAGAATCTCTCATAAGCCTGGTCGCTTATTTCTCTGAAAAATATCATATCCCTAAATCACGCATCGTCAGACATAGTCAGGTTCTTCAAAAAGGCACTGCATGTCCTGGCAAGAACTTTCCTTACAACCAATTTATTAATGAAATAAGTTCTTTACAACCGCTGTAAAACCAACATACAGCTTAGTGATGGTGGATCAAACGGAACAGGTCCATCGGCGCCCTTCTCTATCCATCATCAAATAAGACATTTATTTTTCTTGCCAATTCTAATAATCTAAAAGGTTTTTTTATAATAAAATCTACCTTCAATGCGTTTGAGGCGGACGAAATAAATCGTAATAACTTGTCTAATAAAGATTGAAGTAGTTTTTGCATTTAAACCTTATCCCTATATATTATCGTTAGTATAAAGACCGTGTTTGCACAGCAATGCCTTCATGTATTCCACATGTGACCACATCAACGGGGTAACGAACATGACGTATCCACCCTCTTCCATAGTACTATCAGATATCATACACCTGTCTGCCACTTCGTTGTAAGCCCTCTGCATATTATTAGCTTCTTCTAAAATCTTATCAAAGTCCAGATTGTCCTGCAGGATATGCTTATCAAATTCCTTCGCGAAATCAAGGCCTGTCTTCCATTCCGTTTCCATGAATGAATCAAATCTTTTACAGGTTGAAATATGTTCAGGGATCTCCCCTTTTTCGTTTTTATAGCCGTCAATAAGGCCCATTAATTCATCGCCACTTTCAGCATTCTTGCACCAGTAATGATATTGGGCAAGTATTGCCGTATACTGCAGCCAGGGGCCATTACCGGCGTGAGTGTGTATTTCTATGTCTCCACTGAATGGAAGGTACCGCTGAATCATTCCCAGCTCAGGGTCCCAGAGCTGCCTTTCCAGAAAACTCACACTATTATCAAGCAGGACCTTATCCTCATTACCAAACCCAAAATAGAATGGGCTTAATAGTGTAAAATCGGGTTTAAAATCATAATTACCTTTCTTATCTATACGCCTGAGAAATCTTTTATTTGCTACCATAATACTAAACAGATTGTGCTTAAATGCTGATTTAAATGCGAGTATCTTGTCCGGAATAATATCCGGGGTATCTAAATCATCGTTCACCCTGGAAACAAGAGTAAAGGCCTTGAGATATGCAAAATTAGTCCAGCAGCTGAATCCTTCTTCAAGGGCCGATTCATGAATAGATGTAGTTGAATGGAAAAGATTTATCTCCGGACGGTAATAGTTCTTAATGGCAAATTGCGAAGCATTATTTATTGAAAGGAGGAATTTATCTATGTCTTGAATATTTTCACTTCTTGCTTCCGCAGAAAGTAAATAATTAGAAAGGATGATCAAACCGTGCGCATTATTATCTTCCTGCTTATAAATACTTTTTTCCTCACCGGAGAGCGCATATCTTTGTCCAATATACCCATCATCTCTCAAAATCTTTAAAACAAAGTATGCAATTGATTTGAGCAATTTATATGCATCATCAGCAATAGAAAGGTCCGAAGTGGAAAGATACGCCAGGAGACCGGAGGCACATGCACCATCACGCGGGTAAAAATAGGGATATCGTGACTCTGGTCTTGCGGCCAATAATATTCTTTCTCCGCTATCTGTTTCTATCGAGCACGATTGGATAATCTTGAAGTGAGCTTCAAGCTCTTGATAAATTTCTTTATGGGATGATTGTTTGTCAGGATCAGTCATAATGAATTACCTAAAATGTTTCTGCTTAATAATAGATTAATACTTTTTATCTTCCGAAGGCCATCTTTCGAGGAAAGCCAGAATTATTTTAAAAAAACTAATCTATTAAAGATATCATTATATCCATCACATTAGTCATTGTCGGGCCGGTAATTATGTGTTCTCCGGTCTTTTTGAAAAAATTATAAGAATCGTTCTTACTTAAAAACTCATCCGGTCTCAGGTGGAATTTTTTCCTGGCATCTTTACAGGTATTATAATCAACGATTGCGCCGGTGGCGTCTGTTGGCCCGTCAGTACCATCAGTACCCGCACTCAAAATCACTACGCCTTTAAATCCTTCGATTTCCAAGGCAGCAGAAAGTGCAAATTCCTGGTTTCTGCCACCCTTTCCTTCACCTTTTATCGTAACGGTTGTTTCGCCTCCTGCAATTATACATGCGGGTTTGGGAACTGGTATTCCGGTCCGACTAACCTCTTTGGCAATCGCTGCAAAAAACTTAGCGGCGTCTCTGCTTTCACCTTCCACCAGAGAGGAGAGGATTATCGTATTATACCCCAGGTCTTTAGCTTTCTTTTCAGCTGCATCTAATGCTATTTTATTGGAACCGACAATTACGTTTTGAGTGTTATCAAATATCTGATTACCTTTTTTAGGAGTTTCTTCGACTTTTCCCATCTTTCCGCTCCTGAGAAACCGGTAAACACTATTCAGTATTTTCTCTTCTAATGAATATTTCTGAATTATTTCATAGGCATCTTCAAAAGTGCTTTCATCCGGTACGGTAGGGCCGGATGCTATTATGTCCATGGGATCACCAACCACATCAGATAGTATCAGTGTGATAAGTGTTGAAGGGTATACAGCCTTTGCAAGCTGTCCGCCTTTTATCGACGATAAATGCTTTCTTACCGTATTGATTTCACCGATCGTAGCACCACAGGCAAGCAGTTCAGCTGAGGTCGTCTGTATGTCCTGTAAAGTTATTTCCTTATGTGGTTGAACAAGTAAGGCTGATCCCCCACCTGAGAGAAGGCAGATAACCAGATCTTTTTCGCCTGTTCTAGATAAAAGCCTGAGTATGTCCGAAGCACCTCTTTCACCGTTTTGATCCGGAATAGGATGTGACGCTTCGACAGTTTCTATCTTTTTAAGAGGTAAGCCATGATTGTATTTCACTACAATGATACCATTCTCTAATCTATCCCCAAGAAGCTCTTCCATCGCTTTAGCCATTGGAGCACATGCCTTTCCCCCACCGACTACATAGATATTCTCATAATCTTTTAGGTTATATTCTCTCTCTTCTACTATGAGTGTAGATTCCAGAATACTGACTTTATTCTTAACTAACCGTTCCGGATCTAATGTACTAAGTACATGTTTAAAGATTTCATTAGCATGTTCTCTGCGATTGGGCATTTTCACCTTAAGTATATTTCAACAAGAAATTTTCAAAGATAATGCAGGATGGGTCAAAAGAAGCAGGCTCATCAAAAGTCTACCCGAAAAGTATTAAACAGAGCTGATATTTTATTTCTGTTTCAGAGCAACTACAAATTCTTTTCCAAATTTATGGCACTCTTTCAGAGTTTTATCTTCCGGAATTAATTTTATTCTTAAGGAAGGTTTATGAAGCTTTATGTGCAGACCACTTAGCCTATCTTCAACCATTTTCGTAGCTTCACCACTCCAGCCATAAGAGCCAAAAGCGGCCCCCAGTTTAATTTTAAGTTTAACGGAAGAGAGAAGGGTGAGTGCGTCCCAGACGGGCCTTGGAGCATCCCCAACAATTGTTGGGGATCCTACAATTATACCATCCGCTTTTTCTATGGCATCCCTGATAAATTGGGGATCTGTATCATTTACATCTAACATTTTAACATTCACACCCTCTTCTGAGATCCCCTTGGCAATGGTTTCCGCCATTTTTTTTGTACTTCCATATATACTGACATACAGAATTAGAACGTTCTTTATTGTATCTGTTTGAGTCTGGCTCCAGCGAAGGTAGCTTTCAATATATTTCCGTGGATTTCTACGTATAATCGGCCCATGTGCGGTTGCAATAATATCTATATCTAATCCATCAATCTTTTCAATAGCTTTGAGGATATACGGTTTAAACGGACGCATTATGCCATCATAGTAATAGTGAAAATGAGGATCAAAATCGCCAACCAGATCATCAAACATTCTTTCATCACAATAATGCGCACCAAATGCATCACACGTGAACAGTATTTTCTCCTTATCTAAATAAGTAAAAACAGTATCCGGCCAGTGTAAATACGGTGCGGAAAAAAATTTAAGTTTGCAACTTCCAAGATCTATATCAGGGCACTCATCAATAGTTGTCAGATCAAATGGTCCATTGAGTATGTCTTTCAGTAAATGCCCGCCGGCTTTTGAAGCTATAATTTTTGCATTGCATGCGTATTTTAGCAGCTCTGGAAGTGCGCCTGTATGATCAGGCTCTGTATGACTTACAATGATATAATCAATGTCCGCAAGATCAACCTGTGAATTAATTCTTGAAATAAACTCTGTTGTGAAAGGCTCTTTGACCGTATCTATTAACGCAGTCTTCTCATCTTTAATCAGATAAGAGTTATAAGTAGTTCCGTGATCGGTCTTGAAGATTAAATCAAATATTCTCATTTCCGGGTCTAATGCTCCAACCCAATAAATATTATCTTTTATTTTCAAGCCATCCATATTTTAAATCTTTTCGAATAGTTTCTTATAGAATAAATTAGAAGTATGAAATCCAAAATTCCAATCCCAGAAATATCTGTCCGGCTAATGCCCGCTCGTTGTGTGGACATGGCGGGCAAGGGGCACATGTTTGTAGTTCAGGAGCGTTAAGCACCTATTTATTATCACTCTCAACCGCAGCAACAAGCTTTTCAAAAAAATCAGGTATTGCTGAATTCACCCTGCTCCAGTTCGGTATGAGTGGTGAATCGGTTGGGTCTTTAAGGAATTGATCGCCACTCATCTTGAGTCCATTAGTAAAAGCTTCCACGGCCTTTGTCTCAAGATGCCGGTCGAAGCATAACCCGTTTATTGCCGAGTCAGTTTCATATTTTTCAATGAAAGCCTGGGCGGTCCTTAGATATGTGGTCCTCAATGTTCTGAAGAAACCGTCATTAAATACTATACCCGTACTTGCCAGTGTGGTGAAAATGGTTCTGGTGATGTCCATGCTCATCTTCATTAATCCTGTTGTAATATCTACTTCAGAGAGCGGTTGGTGTTTATGTTCGTATGTCTCACATATATCTACCTGGCATATCCTTTTTTTGGAACAATTCCTATATATTTCTGCCAACACACCTACCTCCAATCCCCAATCACCGGGTATTCTGTTTACCCTTGCCAGATCAGCCAACATGGAAAATTCTCCAGCCAGAATATATCTAAAGCTATCCATATATTTCAGGAAGTCAAGATCCCCCAACAGCCTGCGCAGAGCCCTCAACAGAGGGGTTACAAAGAGCCTGGTCACTCGTCCATGCATACGGTCAGTAATGCGACTATAATATCCCTTGCAAAACTCGAAATCCAGATTGTGATTTACAACCGGGTAACATAATCTCGCAAGAAATTCCCTGCTGTATGTCAATACGTCACAGTCGTGCAATACAATTACCTTTGATTTTTCACTCGCCAGAATATAACCATAAGCCATCCATGCAGACCTACCCTTACCATCGGCACCTGCAGGCACATTCTTTTCGTCAAGCAGTTTATAAAGCTTCTTCATCCTGGGGCCATCATTCCATATTAACGTTACATCCTGAGGCAAAACAGAAAAGAATTTCTTCGCATATTTAAATTGTTCCTTATTAAACCTTCCCAGGGCTACAACAATCTGCTTTAAATACTTAACTCCCTTTAATTCGTTTAAAATGTTAGGTAATGCCGCACCTTCCAGTTCCGTAAAAATTGTCGGCAATACGAGAGCAATCGGTCTCAGACGTGAAAGCTTTTTTATCTCTGCCTCCAATTTGGTAATATCCCTGTTGCCAAATCTATGCAGCGTTGTAACTTCTCCTGACTGATGAAAGTCTCCCATAATACAAACCTCCCACTTTATTTGGATCCTGACAAATTAATTAGCAACAATATACCGAAAAAGTACAAAATGCGTAAATAACGGCTAGCTGATTTTTACTTACCAAACAAACCTAATATCGCTTTATTCCAACCAGCTGGCCCAATACCATCGGCATAAGTGAGGTCTTCAACCTTTATGCGCTCTTCATAGTTCCCTAACTCCTTCTTCACAAGGAATTTCTTATCTACAGCTTCCAACATCGGAAGATCATTTAAACTATCCCCCAAGCCAACAGTTAATATTTTTGTATCCGGATAGTTCTTCCTGAAAATATCTACCAGAATATTAACAGCTTTCCCTTTATCATTTCCACCCATGAGGTACGCGAACCTTGCACCCTCAGTATAATTGAAACCTGACGATCTGATTTCATCTTGAATATTCTTAACATCTTCTTCACTGCCATCAATAATGAAAGGCAGTGAATATTCTTTCTTTTGGGCGAGACAAGCTTCTTCTCTACTCAAACCTGTCAACTCAACAATTTCATCCACAGTAAATTCAGTAATACTTTTCGCATTGATACCGGTTTTTCTTTTTATTTTTTCAAAGGCACTTTTGAGGATTTTATACTTAGAACCAATCTCTATCACTAAAAAACCGTTATCAGTTTTGTCAAACTCGCACTTCAGACCATATTTTTCGGGAATGTATATAGCGCCCCCGTTTTCTGATATAAAGGGTTCATTATTTGACAGTTTATCGCGATAGATCTTTATTTCGTCCCTGGACTTACTGGAACATAAAACAAGATGAATGCCTTTCTCTCTGAGCGACCTCAACGCTTTTTCTGCCTCACTATAGGAGTAGGTACTATGATCCAGTAACGTACCGTCTAAATCCGTAAAAACGATTTTTATCTCATTATTATTCATACTATGTAGAAATTCTCTCTTTTTTAGATAAATGTTTTATTATAGATTATAGCATTACTTTATTGCTTATATCAAAAGATATATCCAACGCCCTGGCCGAGTGTGTTATCATACCAACAGATATTCTGTCTACTCCGGCCTTTGCATATTCTTCAACATTTTCAATGGTAATATTACCTGAGGCTTCTGTTAATATAGGTCTGCTTGTTCCTGCGGCACGTCTATTTTCAAACTCCTTAACCATTTCTACAGCTTCTCTTATCTTTGAAGGGACCATGTTGTCAAACAAAATTATGTCTACACCCGCATCTACCATTTCCTTAATTTGACACAACTCTTCTACCTCAACTTCTATAAGTACTTCATTTGCTACTTGCTCTCGCGCTTTTTTTACAAGGCTGCTTATATCACCGTTCTCTTTTTTCGATTCCATAATCTTGATATGATTGTCTTTTATCAGTATCTGGTCATACAGCCCCATTCTATGATTAGCACCGCCACCAATTCTCACGGCATATTTTTCCAGATAGCGCCACCCTGGGGTTGTCTTCCGTGTATCCAGAATCTGAGATTCATACCCCTTGACTCTTTCCGCAAAATTGTTAGTCACCGTTGCTATGCCGGAAAGCCTCTGCAAAAAGTTAAGTACCAGTCTTTCTGCAGACAACAATGATAACGTTAAACCTTTAACGCTCGCAATTACTGAACCTTTTTCAACCCTTGAGCCATCTTCAATATTTACCGTTAAAAGCAAATCCTTATCTATTTGTGAAAGGACATACCCTGCAACCGGCAAACCAGCAACGATACCAGTCTCTTTCGCTATTAATACTCCTTCTGATTCAGAACCTTCAGGAATGAATATCCTGGAAGTGATATCCCCCGTACCAATATCTTCCTTTATAGCCAGTTGAACAATCTCTTTTATTTTTTTTAAATCAAATTCTGTCTGCATGTTTGCAAACTCCAACCTTCGTGTTAATTCGTGAAATTAGTGTCTACATCTTCCATCCCAATCTCCGATTGCAATTTCAGTACTCTGTCTCGTATTTCAGCTGCCTTTTCAAAGTTGAGATCGCTGGCGGCCTGAAGCATCTCTTCTTCAAGCTCTCTTATATATTCCTGAGTTACGTACTCAGCCTCATCTTCTTTAACCATCTGCCTTGCAATCTTTTTTGAAGCACTTTCATCTTCAAGACTTTTTCTAATACCCTTGCGAATAGTCTGTGGCGTGATGTTATTCTGTTTATTATGTTCAAGCTGGACCTTGCGCCTTCTCTCAGTTTCATCCATGGCCTTCTGCATGGACTGAGTTACTTTATCAGCGTATAATATAACCTCTGCGTTTACATTTCTTGCAGTACGTCCTATTGTCTGTATAAGGGATGTTTCGGAACGAAGAAACCCTTCTTTATCAGCATCCAATATTGCTACCAATGATACCTCAGGCAGATCAAGCCCTTCCCTCAACAGGTTTACACCGACAACAACATCAAACTTTCCAAGCCGAAGGTCTCTAAGTATCTCTACCCGCTCAATAGCATTAAATTCTGAATGCAGATACATTCCTTTAAGACCCTCCTCTTTTATGTATTCACTCAAATCTTCAGCAAGCCGCTTGGTTAATGTTGTCACAAGCACACGCTCTTTTTTATCTACTCTCTTCCTGATCTGCTGCAGAAGGTCTTTAACCTGGGTCTTTGCAGGCAATATCCTTACTATCGGGTCCAGAAGCCCTGTCGGCCGAATTATCTGCTCAACAACCTTACCATGGCACTTATTTAACTCGTACTCTGAAGGAGTCGCTGATACCAACAATACCTGTTTAACTAATGATTCCCATTCATCGAAACGTAAAGGTCTGTTATCCAGAGCGGAAGGAAGCCTGAAACCATATTTCACCAGAGTCTCTTTCCGTGACCTGTCCCCCGCATACATTCCTCGAATCTGAGGGATTGCCACATGAGACTCATCAACAACCATAAGGAAATCATCAGGAAAATAATCAAGCAGTGAAAATGGACGATCTCCCGGGGCACGGCCACTGATATGACGGGAATAGTTTTCAATACCATGGCAATAACCTATCTCTGACAACATCTCCATATCGTAACGTGTTCTTGCCTCCAGGCGCTGTGCCTCAAAATCCTTATTTTGAGAACGCAGCTCCTTCAACCATGCATCAAGCTCCCTTTCGATAGATTCGATGACACCCTCAATCTTGCCTTCGGGCATCACAAAATGCTTGGCCGGATAGATAGAGATCTCCTCTATCTCCTCTAATTTATTTCCTGAAACCGGATCAATAATCGAAAGGCCATCTACCTCATCACCAAATAGTTCGATACGGTAGGCAAATTTTTCATATGCGGGATATACATCTACCACATCACCATTAACACGAAACACACCACGTTCAAACTTAATGTCACTTCTTTCGTAAAGTATGTTAACGAGTTTCAGGAGCAGTGTATCCCGTTCTATCTCCTGCCCCTTTTTTAACTGCACATACATCTCCCGATACTCCTCCGGCGAACCCAAACCGTAAATACATGAAACACTTGACACTAATATCACGTCCTTGCGTGACATAAGGGCGCTTGTTGCTGCCAGGCGAAGGCGGTCTATCTCCTGGTTTATTGTTGCCTCTTTTTCGATATAGATATCCCGCTGTGGGATATAGGCTTCCGGCTGGTAATAATCATAATAACTTACAAAATACCCCACCGCATTTTCCGGAAAGTACTCTTTGAATTCACTGTAAAGCTGTGCGGCGAGAGTTTTGTTGTGGGACATCACGAGTGTCGGCCTGTCCAGATTCTTTATAACGTTTGCCATGGTGAAGGTCTTTCCTGAACCTGTTACCCCCATGAGAGTCTGGAACTTTTCGCCTGATTTAAAGGCCCTTGTTAAGCTTTTTATCGCCTCGGGCTGATCACCCTCTGGCTTATAATCTGCTGATAATTTGAAGAGAGGCATCTTATATAAATTAGCTCCGCTACGCAATCGAAGATTGAGGAATTGAGAATTTTCTTAATACCAAGAAGTTGTAGAATTCCATATATATTAAATCAACGTTAATTAGCATAAACTCGTGAAATTAGTACCTAGCTTCCTTTAAAAAGCTTTGAATTTTTATATTTAACAATCCCCTCGTCGATCAATACTTTCACTATCGATGCAATAGGCACGGCAAGTAAAAGCCCCAAAAACCCCAACACTTCACTACAGATCAAGATTGCCAGGATGATAGCAACCGGATGCAAGCCCAGTTTATCACCTACAATTTTTGGAGTTATTACCGTACCTTCCAGTAATTGTCCAATGCCAAAAACCAATCCGACAAGCAGTATATGAGTGATATCGTGAAATTGAATAAAGGCCAGGATGATGGCGGGTATCAGTCCAAACCCGATTCCAACGTAAGGTATCATATTCCCGAACCCACCTACAAAGGCTAATAGAAAAGACATTGGAATTCCTATAATAGTAAGACCTATACCATAAATGATAGAAAGGATAGCACAAACTG
>CAXMPV010000021.1:0-14732 GCA_964195175.1 uncultured Thermodesulfobacteriota bacterium
GTACCGGAGTCAGGTTTTTCCAGATCGGTTATCATCTTAAAAAGTGTTGTTTTACCCGCACCGTTTGGTCCTATAATTCCAACAATACCTCCAGCGGGAAGAGAGAATGACATCCCCTCAAAAAGGATTCGATCTCCAAACGCTTTACTCACATCTTCCGCGTCAATTACTACTGTTCCAAGCCGAGGTCCTGCCGGCATAAACAACTCAAGATCTTTCTCCTGTTTTGTTGTATCCTGGTTGAGGAGTGACTCGTAGGCACTAATGCGTGACTTTGCTTTTGCATGGCGACCCTTGGGGGACATTCGGATCCACTCCAGTTCCCGCTGCAGCGTTTTCTGCCGTTCTGATTCACTCTTCTCTTCCTGTTTAAGGCGGTTCTGTTTCTGCTCAAGCCAGGAAGAGTAATTTCCTTTCCATGGAACACCCATCCCCCGATCAAGCTCAAGAATCCAGCCTGCGACATTATCAAGAAAGTAGCGGTCGTGAGTTATGGCAATCACGGTACCTTCATACTGCTTCAGATGCTGTTCAAGCCAGGCAACGGTTTCTGCATCGAGATGATTGGTAGGTTCGTCCAGAAGAAGAATATCAGGTTTCTGCAGTAAAAGTCTGCACAGTGCCACACGCCTTTTCTCACCACCTGAGATAACATTGACAAGTGTATCTCCGGGAGGGCAGCGCAATGCATCCATTGCCATTTCCAGTCGAGATTCGATATCCCATGCATTCTGTTTCTCAATCTCTTCCTGGAGTTCACCCTGCCGTTCCAGAAGTTTATTCATTTCATCATCTGACATTGGTTCTGCAAACTTTTCGCTGATTTCATTGTACTCTTTTACAATATCTACAATCTCCTGCATACCTTCTTCCACAACAGCCTTGACGGTTTTTTCTGAATCAACTAATGGCTCCTGTTCAAGGTGTCCTACTGTATACCCATCAGAGAGTCCGGCCTCTCCGTTGTACTCTTTATCAACACCAGCCATAATCCGCAGAAGCGAACTCTTTCCTGATCCGTTCAAGCCCAGTACTCCGATCTTGGCACCATAATAATAGGAGAGGGATATATCCTTGATCACTGCCTTCTTTTCGTATGACTTGCTAACCTTCATCATTGAATAGATGATTTTCTCAGATGTATTACTCATTAACTTTTCCTCAATTCTTTTATTATTAAACTATCATGATAATTTTATGTTTTCCTACAATCTAAATTGAGAGATTTGTGTAGTCGCATCCTTCAGGTTGCGTAACAAACAATGTATTTACTTTAAATATCTAATGATCTGACTGGTCTGATAAATGTAGCAGGAGTTCCAGCTTGTACATGGCTTATGGTACCATTAACATAGGTTACTATCCATGAATCGCCAGTGTCAGATTTATCACCTGTCCAGGTTCCCCACTGCTTATTATCAAAGACAGGATCAATCATCACGGAGCTGTTTAGTAGTCCTTGTTTTAACAATAGGCTTTCCAGCTGATTATTGTCTTTTGATTCATCTTCCAGTAACGAAAAAGCCTCTTCCAGAGTTGGAAAACGCCAGTCATCAAAGCCCGCATAAGAACTCTTATTAGCCTTTTTTAACCATTTGTTTGCTTTCTTCAAATTAAAATATTCTGACGATCCGGACTGGAACCACATTAATCCAGTTGCATGGTCAATGACAACATCTCCGTCACCAATAGGTTTTTCTTCATAATGATGTTTTATTGAACTGTAACAAAAAGTAATATTATTGTTTTTTTCATTTATTGTTATAAACGGCAATGACTCAATCTGTGATCCAGATATTTTATCATAAGTAGAACGTAGCTTAATTAATTTGTCAGGAGAATATTTAGACTTTACTCTGTCTGAAGAAGGTACTGGTTCCGGCTGCTTATCTATAATTTTCTCTTTGACTTTTTCAGGTTTGAGTTCTAATTCAGGAGTTTCATGTATTATTGGTTTTTCAATTTCTGGAATCTTTATTGTATCGTCAGTTTTAATCGCTATAACATCACTATTTTTTTTCAGATCTGCTGTTATTGAAATTTCTTTTTCCGCCTTAACTTTTATAGTTTTTTTCCATGTAACATATCCATCCAGCAAAACTTCTACCTCATGTGTGCCAACAATAATATCTGTTAATCGTATAGGAGCGCTGCCAACTTCTTTACCGTCCAAATTTATCTTTGCATTTTCAGGATAGCTTTCAATACTGATAGATCCAATATTTAACTGGAGTGCTGCCGTCAAACTCATTTCCTTCTCTTTTTTAATAATTATTGATTTCTTCCAATTTTCGTGCCCACTAAGCTTGACTTCAATTTCATGAGCTCCAATAGGGATAAAAGATAGAGTTGCAGGAGTAGTACCAGTCTCTTCACCGTCAATATATATTTCCGCATTTAAAGGTGTGCTTTTAATGCTTATTGAACCTGTAGCGTTCTGAAGTGAAGCAGTAACCGTACTTACCTTCTCCGCTATGACCTCTACACTATTACTCCAGTCTTCACACCCGTCCATTCTCACTTCTACCTGGTGTATACCAGGTTTTAAATCTTTTATTGTTTCTGGAGTTGCACCTATCTGTTTGCCATCTATAAGTATTGTCGCATTTGAAGGTTCACTTTTTATATCAATAGAGCCTGACTTTTCCTGAAGCCTTGCTGTAATAGTATGCTCTTTGTCTGTAATCTCTATATTTTCGCTCCACGACTCATACCCATCTATGCTGACTTCCACCATATGCATACCCGGCTTTATGTCAGATATCGTCCGTGGAGTAGTACCAACTTTTTCCCCATCTATAAGTATCAATGCGGCATCAGGGATACTATTAATAATGACAGTGCCTCTAATTTCCTGGAGTATTGCAGTTATCTCCTTCTCTTTTTCCCCCTCGATTTCGATACTTTCACTCCATGCATTATGTCCGTCCATACTGATATTGACTATATGTTCTCCCGGTGTTAAATTTTTTATAACTGCAGGAGTAGTACCGGTTCTTTTACCATCTATAAGAATTATGGCATTTGACGGCTCACTCTTTATATTAATCGAGCCTGCCATTTCCTGAAGTATAGATGTCAAGTATAACTCTTTATCTGCAGTAACTTCTATTTTTTCACTCCAGACCTCATAACCTTCAACCATCAATTCCACAACATGAGCACCACTCTCAATATCATTAATAGTTTCAGGAGTAGTACCAACTTCTTTGCCGTCAATTAAAATCATTGCATCTGGCGGCGTGCTTTTTATACTAATTGAGCCTGGCTTCGCTCGAAGCACAGGTTTTAAGATCATTTCCTTGCCGGGCGCAACATCTACATTTTCACTCCATGTCTGATACTTGTCCAATTTAACTTCTATAGTATAACTTCCAGGCAACAACTCTGTTATTTCCCTGGGAGTCTTTCCAGATTTTTTACCTTCTAAATAAATCATAGCGTTAGACGGACTACTTATTATCACTAAAGAGCCCCTTTTTCTTTGAAGTGCAGCGGCAAAAACAAACTCTCTACCAGCTTTTATTTTCATCATTTTCACACATGAATCATAGCCATCCAGACGAATTTCAACTTCATGCTTACCCGGATCAATGCCAGTAATTACTTTGGGAGTCTTTCCAACATCCTCACCATCTATGAATATCATCGCACCTATCGGGTCACTCTCTAAACTGGCGGTACCTGTGATAGACTGAATCGCAGCATTTAAGGTAATTTCCTTTCCTTTTTTCACATTTATTTTTTTCTTCCATTCCGTGTATCCAGCCTTCCTGACTTCAATTACATGTACGCCAATAGAAACGGATTTTATAATATCCGGAGTAGTACCAACCTCTTCGCCGTCTAAAAATATTGCAACTTCTGAGGGACTGCTTTTTATGTTGATAGAGCCGGTTATATTCTTGAGTGTTGCATTCAGAATATTCTCTTCTTCACCTCTTACATCTATGCTATCAATCCATGTTTCAAATCCCTCTTTCCTTACCTCAATCTGATGCTTTCCGGGTTTAATGTCCGTTAGAGTGCCAGGAGTGGTTCCGACTTTTTTATTATTTATAAGAATAATTGCATCTGACGGTTCACTATTAATACTGACAGAGCCTGGTTTCATCTGAAGTTCAGCCGTTACACTAAGTTCAATGCCGGGCTCAACGTTAACACTTTCATCCCAGCTTTCATATCCATCCATTTTGACTTCTACATGGTGCACTTCAAAACTCAGATCTGTTACAATTTTAGGAGTAGTGCCGGCTTCTTTGCTATCTATTAAAATCATTGCATTAGCCGGATCACTATTAATACTGACTGTTCCGGGTTTCATCTGAAGTTCAGCCGTTACTGCAATATCTTTCCCTGGTTCGACATTTATATCATCGCCCCAGGTTACATACCCATCCATCTTAACTTCCATCTTGTATTTACCGGCGCTCATATCAGTAATATTGGCAGGTGTCTGACCGTATTTCTTGCCGTCTATCCAGATAATAGCATTTAACGGTTTAGTATTTATATTTACTGAACCTGTCATCCCCAGGAGTTTCTCCGTCAAGGTACTTACTTTGCCAGCCTTTATCTTTATCGTACTCTTACATGATACATAACCGTCCATTCGCAACGCTACTTCATGCGTACCAATTTTAATGCAAGATAAGCTCACAGGAGTCTTGCCAGCGTCCTTACCATCTAAAGACACCTTTGCCCCCGTCGGTTCGCTCTCTATACTAGCGGTACCAGTGTTTGGCTGTAGAACAGCGTTTAAGACTAGCTCTTTTCCCTTTTTTACCTTTATTGTCTTAATCCATTCTGCGTGTCCTTCTCTCTTGAGTTCAATTTCATGCATACCAATGGTAACTGACTTCAAAGAGTCTGGGGTGATACCAATCTTTTCACCGTCTAAATATATTGTTGCTTCAGGTGGATTGCTCTCGATATTGATAGAACCAGTTATTTTCTTAAGCTCAGCGTTTAATCTGTTCTCCTTATTACCTCTAATTTCAACACTCTCACTCCAGGGTTCGTACTCATCTAATATAATTGTCACAAGGTGCTTGCCAGGGTTTAGATCAGATATAGTTACGGGAGCTTTACCGACTTCCTTATTGTCTATATGAACCATTGCTTCTGGCGGAATACTATTTACATTAATTGATCCTGCATTCATTTGAAGGTCTGCAGTTATTGTGAATTCCTTCCCAGATTCAATGTCAACACTCTCGGTCCATGATTTAAAACCATCCATCTTGACTTCGATTGTATGTGTACCAGGGCTTGGATCGGTTATGATAGCTGGGGTCGTACCGACTTCTTTTCCATCAATAAAAATCACAGCATCTGATGGCTCGCTAAAAATACTAACAGTACCCGCTTTAATTTGAAGTGCAGCTGTGAGTTTAATCGCCTCACCAGGTACTATATTTACACTTTCACTCCATGTTTCATAACCGTCCATCTTGACTTCCACCGTATGCTTTCCCGGGTTTGGATCAGTTATAGTTAAAGGAGTTGTGTCGATTTGCTTATCGTCAATTAAAATCATTGCACCTGAAGGCTTGCTATTTATAGTGAACGACCCTGATCTAGATTCGAGTACCGCTTTCAAGGTCACGTCCTTACCAGACTCAACAACCACGCTTTCACTCCAGTCTTCAAATCCGTCCATCCTTACTTCCACGTCGTGTCTACCAAGACTTATGTCAGTCAGGACAGATGGAGTAGTACCAACTTCTTTGCCGTCAATTAAAATCGTTGCATCTGGCGGCACACTATTTATATTAAATGCCCCGGATCTCAATTGAAGTACTGCTGTCAGGTTAGCCTCCTTGCCCATCTCAATTTCTACATTATCACTCCAGATTTCATATCCGTCCTTCTTTAATTCCACATTATGTGTGCCCGGACTTGGATCAGTAATGATTAGGGGAGTAGTACCTATCTCCTTGCCGTCTATTAAGACGACAGCAACTGAAGGTTCGCTCTTGATACATACAGAACCCGCACTCAATTGAAGAACTGCAGTCAATGCGGCCTCTTTACTATGTTCAATATCCACATTTTCGCTCCAGTTCTCGTGCCCGCTCATTTTAACTTCAACATGATGCTTACCGGGTTTGAGGTCTGCAATGACTGCAGGGGCATTACCGACTTCATTGCCGTCAACAGTGATTACTGCATTTGTCGGTTCACTCTTTATATTGAGAGAACCGGTCAATTGTTGGAGTGTTACCGTTAAAGAGGCTTGCTTACTATGCTCAATCTCTACACTCTCGCTCCAGCTCTCATACCCTTTCATTCTGGCTTCTACAAGGTGCTTGCCGGGCTTGAGATCTGCAATGACTGCAGGGGCATTACCAACTTCATTACCGTCAATAATGATTAGTGCGTTTGTCGGCTCGCTTTTTATATCGAGAGCACCGGTTAATTGTTGGAGTTCTACCGTTAAGGAGACTTGCTTACTATGCTCAATCTCTACGCTCTCACTCCAGTTTTCATACCCTTCCGTTCTGACCTCAACAATGTGCTTGCCTGGCGTAAGACCAGCTATGTCGGCAGGGGCATTACCAACTTCATTACCGTCAACAATGATTAGTGTATTTGACGGATCACTTTTTATACTGACGGTACCGGTTAATATCTGGAGTGAAGCTTCTATCTTATTTTCTTTATCAGCATTAATTATTACATTATCAGACCAGGTTACATAGCCGTCCAACTTAACTTCCACCTTGTGAGTGCCAAGTTCTAACTTTTTTAAGTTTCCGGGAGTTGTACCTGTTTCATCTCCGTCTAAGAAAACAGTTCCACCGGATGGTTGACTATTAATATTGAGAGAGCCGGTCTTTTTTTGCAGAATCGCGGTTAAGGATTTTTCCGTTCCCGGTACGATTTCAACATTTTCTTTCCAGATATCATAACCTTCCATCCTTACTTCTACGGCATGTGTTCCTTTGGCACTGGACATTATAATTTCGGGAGTTTGGCCAATTTCTTTACCATCGACGAAGATCATTGCATTCACCGGATCACTTTCTACCATTAAAGACCCGGTACTTCTTTGAAGTACTGCATTTATGACACTCTCTTTACCTGCCTCAAAATTTACAGTCTCATTCCAAACGTCATAATTATCCAACTCGACTTTTATCTCATGAGTTCCTGGATTAATAGACGGTATACTTTCAGGAGTTGTACCGACATGTTTTCCATCCAAATATATTCTGGCATTATCAGGTTTACTCTTAATAATGACAGAACCTGTATTCGCTTGTAGTATTGCAGTGACAACCGTCTCCTTAGCAGGTTCAACGTCTACACTCTTTTCCCAGACGCGATACCCATCCTTCCTGACTTCTACCAGGTGCGTACCTTGTGTAACCTGCCTTAAGCTTGCTGGAGTGGTGCTAACCTCATTTCCATCTAAAAATACTTTAGCCTTCGTTGGTTTACTGTCCAGAGAGATAGATCCATATGTAGTTAAAAGTTCCGCGTTTAAATATGTCTCCTTCTCTGCTTCTACATTTATTTCCTTACTCCATGTTTCATACCCGTCAAGCTTCACTTCAAAAAAATATTCCCCTGTTTTTACATTTTTTATAGTTACCGGAGTAACGCCCGCGTTGTTGCCATCAATGAAAATCTCTGCTTTTGACGGATTGCTTTCTATCACAACAGAGCAATCCTTTCCTTGAAGTACGGCAGTTAATGACGTCTCTTTACTTGGCTTAACATCAACACTTTGGCACCATGTGGCATATCCACTCATCTTGATTTTAATCTTATACTTGCCGGGATGAAGCTGAGTTATGATGGCAGGAGTGACACCAATATTATCATCATCCAGATATATAACTGCAGAAAGAGGTTCACTCTTAACCATGATTGAACCAGAACTTGTTTGAATTGGTAATGGCGGCGTTACTGTCTCTTTTTTTACCGGTATTGGAGAGATCTCTTCAGTTGTTGTTCTAAACTCACATTTAGGACATTTTGGGTAATGAGCTTTTTGTCTTCCTCTGCATATGAATATGCTGATTTCATAATCTTCACCGGTGCAATGCCGAAATGATTTAGTGGTCTTGGTTACCATAATATTGTTTATAATAATGTGTCACAAAGACACTATTTGATTTAAATTTGGAGATTGTAGTTTATCCATTGCACTAATTACTATTATGTTTTTATAATAACCTTTTATAATATAGAGTGTTAGAAGGCAGTAATAAAATACCACTTATTAAATCCAAGAAATGGTATCGACATTTTATCACATACAAATTAATAGCGCAAGTACCACATTGGTAGCTATTTATACATTTTTTGGTATTATCAAGTACCTTTTCTGTCGGATTTTACAATTTTTGCTTAAATTATCAAATACCACGTTATTTATGCCATAATTATTTTAAAATGAAGAATATTGAAAGCAAGAAACTCACTGCAAAGCTAAAAACTATTCCTACCGGTACAGGGGTGTATATGATGAAGGATGCAAGAGGGGAGGTAATTTATGTCGGTAAGGCAAAGATTCTTAGAAACCGTGTCAGAAGCTACTTTCAGAATTCAGGTGATGAAAGACTCTTTATAAAATTTCTGGTAAAGAGGATCGCTGATATTGATTTTGTTTTGACAGAAACCGAGAAAGAGGCACTCATTCTTGAAAACAATCTGATCAAGCAGTTCAAGCCTCGATTTAATATAAACCTCCGAGACGACAAAACATTTGTCTCTATAATGCTGGATATGAATCAGACATTTCCTTATCCAGTTATTATCAGGCAGATCGAACCTTCTACCGGAAAAGGCAGGGGATCAAAGAAGCATAATAATAACATCCTATATTTCGGGCCTTACTCTTCATCAAGAGCAGTGCGTGAAACATTGAGATATGTAAACAGCCTGTTTCCAATCAGAAAATGTTCACAAAACGTCTTCAAAAATAGAGTGAGGCCATGTCTCTATTACCAGATAGGAAAGTGCGTGGCACCGTGCTGTGATCTGGTAGATGAAATTAATTATAAAGAGTTAATAAATGAAATTATCCTGGTCCTGAAAGGTAAGAACACTGAATTGTTGAAAGTCTTAAAAAAGAAAATGAATGATGCATCATTAGCATTAAGATACGAAAAGGCTGCAATGCTCAGAGACCGCATACTTGCCATAGAGAATACAGTTGAAAAACAGAAGATCAGTACTCTAACGTTTGTGGATAGAGATGTATTTGGATATTATGGTGAGGGGAACAGTATACAGATACAGGCAATGTTTATACGAAATGGCAACCTTGAGGATATTGCAACGTATAGATTTTCAACTATAAACAATACATTAAGAAACGTTTTTTGTTCATTTCTAAATCAATTTTATGTTCAGACAAGATTTATTCCTGATGAGATCGTGATGCCTGTTGAGAGTGATGACAAGGAGATACTTGAAGACCTTTTGAGTGAGAAGAAAGGACATAAGGTAAAGGTAATATGTCCAAAGCGGGGTGAGAAGCATAAGCTACTGGAGATGGCAACAGTGAACGCTGAAAATGCATTTAAAATCAGACAAAAATCTGGTGGTGATATTAAATCTATTTTAGCTTCTTTGAAGAAACAACTGGGCCTGGCAAATATACCGAAGAGGATGGAATGTTTTGATATATCCAATATTGCAGGAAAGCAGGCGGTTGGATCTATGGTCACCTTTGAAAACGGCCTGTCAGTTAAAAATAAGTATAAGAGATACAAGATTAAAACCGTTACACAATCAGATGATTATGCGATGATGTACGAAGTAATGACCAGGAGATATACAAGGGCTTTCAAGGAAGATGATTTTCCGGACCTTACGGTAGTGGATGGTGGAAAGGGCCAGCTGGGCATAGCCAGAAGGGTATTTAACGAGCTTGGAGTAGATAGGGTGGATATTATAGCACTTGCAAAGAGCAAGAAGAGAGCAAAGGGGGACAGTGACTCAAAGCAGAATCTTGACGAGCGGGTTTTTATATCCAACGATGTTGACCCGATTATACTGGATCAGGACTCTCCTGAGTTAAGACTTCTGGTAAATATCCGTGACGAAGCACACCGATTTGCTTTAGCGTATCACAAGAAGCTGAGGAAGGGGCAGTACTACAAATCACCACTGGATAAGATTGCGGGTATTGGACAGGTTAAAAAGAAAAATCTGTTAAAACACTTTGGGGACATTCAGAAGATACGTGAGGCGTCGTTAGATGAACTCGTAAAGGTGAAAAGCATTACGTCTAAAGACACGAAGATAATATACAACTATTTTCATTAAAGCGTTTCGTCAAGTAGTCACTGTCTTTGGATCCGGCTCTAAGCCTGCATCAATAAATGCGGCCCCTATGGAATCTCCCCAAACGTTTATAGTAGTTCGGCATCTGTCCAGGAACCAATCAATCATCAATATCATGGAAATTCCTTCTATTGGTAATCCTACAGCTTCTAAAACAATCACCATTGTTACGAGACCAGCTTCCGGAATGCCGGCGGCCCCGATAGCGGCTAAGGTTGCGGTTAAAAATATTATGAACAGATGCCCAGTGCTTAAATCAATACCGTATAGTTGAGCGATAAAAATTGCTGCAACTGCTTCATACAGGGCGGTGCCATCCATGTTGATGGTTGCGCCTAAAGGTAATACAAAACCAGCCGCTTTAGGGGAGACTTGATTATTATCTTCAGCACATTTTATAGTGACGGGAAGAGTGGCGGAGCTTGAAGCCGTACTTAAAGCGGTTAACAGGGCAGTACTCATCCCTTTTGCATAGGTTATAATGTTTCGTTTTGCGAAAAATTTCAGAATAAGCGGCAGGATGATGACTGCATGGATCAGCAGACCGGCCATAACCGTAACAGCATAGTATCCTATTTTTTTGAATTCGAGCCCGAACTTCTCTATTCCGCCCGCATTACCAAGTTTTCCGGCTATTAAGCATGCGATACCTAAGGGTGCGATAAGCATTAAAAGTTGTACGAACTTCAGAATAGTTTCATTAGCACCGATAAAAAAATCTATGACAGGTTTTCCCTGTTCACCAAGAGTTGTAAGAATAGCACCAAATATCATTGCAAAAACAATTATTGGTAAGATTTTCGTCTCAGCCATCGCTTTGACTATGTTGTTTGGAGCCAGACCTAACAACACATCCTTCAGTGTCTCACCAATTGTCTGTCCCTGCTTATCTATAACTCTGTCAGATAACGAGAGATCAAAAATAATTCCCATGCCTTTTGTCATTGGAACTGTGCCTACCGCCTTGTGAGTTGATTCATTCTCTTTGACCCAATTAGTTACAATAAAAGTATTCTCATCTCTATTACTACTGATGTTTCCTCTTATACCTTTCTGGTCTTTAAGGATGATCATATACCTATCATCAAACCTGTTTTCTGCCAGGTCCTGTTCGAATGTTATCTGATTCCCTGTTATACTATAAGACAACTCTGAAAAAGAGGATCCTCCGCGCAATCTCAGCTGCTCCTCTTTAGTGTCCGCTTTACCCGGTCCAATAATAACCACTAAAATAATCCCTATCATGACAGAGATACCGGTTGTTACCATATAGTAAATAATAGTTTTTCTTCCTATTCCACCCAACTTCCTGACATCACCCAAGCCGGTAACGCCTGCAATCATAGAGGTAATGACTAGAGGGATAACCAGCATTTTCAGGTATCCAATAAAGAAGTCACCTACGAATGCCATCTTCTTACCGGTTTCGGGCAGAAAGCCCCCGATAACTATTCCGAGAACTATTCCCGCAATCATGAGGTACAGTAGTATTTTTCCAAATTTTCCACCGGTCATGAAATAACCCTCTTATCCACTTTCAAAAAAATAACAGCCTGCTTGCTGACAGCACCAAATGGTAAAGCGCATAATGAAGACTGCAACATACATCAAACGTTCGGTAAATATATATTAGATAGTTTAATATAGCAAGGCTTTTCAATGCAATTAACTGCTTGCTGTTTGTAGACAGTTTTTGTTGATGAGCACTAACTATAGAATAGAATTTTAAAATATCTGGATAGATGGTGTTAAAGCCATCTTTTTCTATATTTTTTATCTTTTGTATCTGTGTTTATCTGCGTCCAGTTATAATCAATAGGCTGCTAAAGTATTATCTTGTAAAGAGAATAATATTTCTTAAAATAATGTCATCTATTTAATTTAAATATCAACGGTAATAGCTTAAGTTAATGACAAAGACAGAAAAAAACGATGGTATTAAACAGGACGGATTTATAGAGGATGAATTGCTCGAGTGCATCTGGGTTACTGCAGAAGATCAAGGTACAACAACCAGAGATTCATTGTACAAAAAATTTGATAAGGAGACTGTAGGAGTGGTTCTGTCCGAAATGGTCGAGAATAAACTGATAATCATTCACGATTCAGTGTTGCAACTGACTGAAACAGGGCAGAAGAAAGCAATACCTATTATCAGACGCCATCGACTGGCAGAGAGATTGTTGAATGATGTGCTCGGGGTCAGTGATGATGTTTTTGAGCGTGGTGCATGTCAGTTTGAACATTTTATAAATGAGGGTATTACTGCGAGTATATGCACACTTCTCGGACATCCTACAGTATGTCCACACGGTAAAAAGATTCCACCGGGAGAGTGCTGTTCGCATACGAAACGGAAGTTACAACCGGTGTTTGGACCGCTTTCCAGATTGCGGACAGGAATAAAGGCTAAGGTCGTTTATATTTCAACCGCTTCGCAGGAGAGTTCAGAATGGCTCTCTTCTATCGGTGTAGTACCCGGACTCACTTTTACAGTTCACCACAGAAAACCCAGTCTGGTTATTCGGTTTGACGAGACTCAACTGGCACTGGATGATGATATTGCCAACTACATTTATGTCCGTGTAATTAATAAGTGAATTTAACTCTTCTATCAAACCACTATGCCCGCATTTACACTAAGTAAAAAATTATTTATCACCTTCTTTCTCATCGCAATGGGAACCGCCTTTTTCTTCTCCTGTCTTAACTCCTACGACAGAACACATTTTTCATCGGAACAGACGAGTCATCACTATAAGGGTAGCGAAGAAAGTCAGGGTTATGGCGAAGAGTTCTCTTATGCAATGACATACGGGGAGGTCATTGAGGTAATGCATGTACATGCATTCTTGATTCCATTGATTATATTCGTTATGTCACGCATTCTTTCCATGACAAATGCAGGTGAGGGGGTCAAGATCACTGTATATGTTGCAGCCTTCATAGGCGTGATTATGAATCTGTCAGGTCCATATTTAATCATCTACGCGTCAGAGATTTTTACTATATCGTTAATAGCATCTTACATAATCCTTGGTTCGTGCTTCATCGTTTTAATTTCCCTGCCAATATCTAAAATGTGGTCAATGAGACCTGCTGAAGAGGCGGATTACTGGTTGTAGACAATATAATGAGAGAGTCTCTAAAAACAGGTGTAACCTTCGGTCTTACATCCGGAACAATCACTACTTTGGGCCTGATGATTGGTCTCTATTCGGGTACAAATTCACGTGGAATTGTGATAGGGGGGATACTGACAATTGCAATTGCCGATTCACTGTCGGATGCACTTGGAATTCATATTTCTGAGGAGGCGGATCACACTCGTACAACTATTCAGGTATGGGCGGCCACGGCAGCAACTTTCCTGTCAAAACTATGTGCGATTATATTTGTTTTTCCTGTACTGCTGTTCGATCTGCCGACAGCAATAGTCATTAACCTTGCCTGGGGCTTATCGTTAATAACAATCTTAAGTTATTATCTGGCTAAGTCTCAGGGTGCGAAGCCCTGGAAAGTAATTTTAGAACATATAGCGATAACAATTTTAGTCGTTACACTTACTCATTTTCTGGGTAAATTGATTGCTAAATATGTAGAAAGTTAAGATGGAATTGATTTGTCACTCGTGCTCTACATAAGCACTTTCATTTTGCTTGCGGTTTATCGCTTGAGAAATCCACGGCTGGCCTGACCAGTGGATTTCTCTATTCCGGATGATATGGGTTTAAACGGTACTATTGAATGATTCAGACTCTATATGTTCCAAAAAGTTCTGAGCCTCTTTATATCTAGCCATCACACTATCAATCCCTCCAGATGATATTCTTTTCTCTTCAGACCTTACGTCTGTAGCAGGTACCATAGACTCACTACCACTAGAGGTACTTGATGCCCTGCTGAGATCCGTACCTGTGCTACTTATTTGTACACTGTCATTTTTTCTTTTTGACTGAGTAGTTGCACTTGCACCATTTGCTCGCAACTGCTTGATACGATCTTTAACAGCCTTGATATCAGATGTGCTAATGGAGATATCAGATACATTTCTGGTTAACTGTTGATTGACACTAGTTAAATTCATAATTAATTCCGCAAAACAATATAAGGCAAGAAGCTTAAACTTTCATGTTTCTATCGCATAACATAACAAACAGTATACCAAAACTTATTTCAATCCAAACAGATCTAATCAATATACTCTAACTACCATAATAAGAGTGGTTATATAATATAAAAAAAATGGTAAAGCATCTTGGATTCCACAAATCTCTCAATAAATGGTGGGGTGATTTACCCCTGTTTATCTCCGCCCAGGAATTTCACTTGTGATATGTGCTGTAATAGTGAAAGATTACAACTAATGGTTACAAAATATATCACCTGGGGTTTTTAGTACCACCTTCGTTTTGAAACATTAAGTA
>CAXMPV010000022.1:0-14715 GCA_964195175.1 uncultured Thermodesulfobacteriota bacterium
TGCAGGCGCTTCATCTGTAATAGTATAAATAATATCCGGTTGTTGTGTTTGTTCTGACATGTTCTTCTTACGCATTCTATCTAAATGTAAAAAAACCTCTCCTTTTATTCAGGAACGAATCAATGTTTAACCCGAAAATCATCCATCCCTGTAATGCGGGTCTTTCCAGCATTTGGGCAGCATCTCACCGGAAGGAAAGAGCAATTCTGCCTTTTCTACTTTTTCTGGATCCTGCACCTCTTCCCCTTGTTGATAACGGCCCACCACTACGCCTTGACAAGGATCAAACAATTCCTTTAGAGTTAAGATCTCAACCAAATCCCCGTTTGTTTTATGTTTCAAGAACATTTTCTACTCCTCCACTTTGTCTAATGCACCTTATAATTTCCAGCTGTCTCTCACTGTATTATACGATTCTGAGTTCAATGTTCAATAGAGATAACTATTTTTTTACCTCTTCCAACTATGCCGGAAGAGATTAAAACTGGAACCGCCAGAGTGTAGAAATTGTTATATATTGAAGAGAGAACGATACCTGTAAGTACTATCTGGAGAAATACGATGAAAGCCGAACAAATTATGTTAGTTCAAGAGACCTTTGAGAAAGTACGTCCTATTTCTGAAGCTGCCGCAGGGTTGTTTTACAACCGCCTTTTTGAGTTAGCTCCCTCGTTTAAATCACTTTTTAAGGGTGATATGAAGACCCAGGGTAGAATGCTTATGCAGATGTTAGATTATGCGGTTACATGTCTCAATAAACCTGATACGCTAATACCCACAATTCAGGGTTTGGGTAAACGCCACGTTGGGTATGGTGTAAAAGGAAAGTATTATAAAACTGTAGGCGAAGCGCTTATCTGGACTTTAGAACAGGCCCTGGGTAAAGATTTTACACCAGACGTTAAGGAGGCCTGGGAGGAAGCATATAAACTTCTGTCAGATACCATGAAAAGCGCTGCTAGTGAAGTTTGTCAGGCTGAATACTAATGATTAAAGAGTTGCTAGTTAAAGGATTAACCAATGACTGCTGACGAGTGAAAGATTATTATTACGGAAATATCAGTCTTTTAAAAACTTCTTTCATCCTCGCTTCAAGCTCTTCTCTGGGATATGAGGATGTGCTGATGATTCTGGACATATAACGATTGCCATCAAGCCAGTCACTACCCAGTTCTAACTTCTAAACAATGCCATCATTCAGGACAACATGAAACGCCCATAACTGATCTATATCATTTACTCTGTAGTTAAAGACAACAAAATATGTTGATTCGTCCACGTCTATCGCTTCCCAACCCACAGGAGTGAATTCCAGCTCTTTTTCCCATAACGTAATAGCTTCCTGCGCACTCATTTTCAGCCCACTAGCTTCCTCATCAACGACAATACACGATTTTGCCAACGCTATAGCAGCCTCTTCAGGAGATGCAACCTTTTCTACAATATCCCTTGTACACGCAGAGATACTTAAAACTCCAACCATTATCATAATATAAAACAGATATTTTCTCTTCATACGCTTTATTAAAGAGAAAGTTCACCGCTCCCCGGACAAGAAGGCGCAAAGAGCGCAAAGGGTAAAAACTAGTATATTTGTGTAATTACTTATTTTTTATAACTAATAAATTGAAGCCTAAAGGCGTTCTGCTACAATCTAGATCGTATCCCATAGCTAGTAACTCTGTAGCCAACAAAGGTTCTTTGATCATACGTTAACTATGCTTCTCAGGCTTTCAGTAAATGTTATATCCAGTATCATGTTGTTCTTTGATAGTGCACTCAATATATCAATAAGCGGTTTTTTTGTATCAGGCATAACCAAATTCGGGCTTAGTTCAGAGAGAGGAAAGGCTAAAAATGAACGCTTGCAGATATCAGGATCCGGTATGGTAATATCGTCTTCTTGTATTACCACATCTCCATAAAGCAGTAGATCCAGATCTATTGTTCTTGGTGCATATTCATCAGATTCTCTTTTACAATGCAACTCATTTTCTACCGCCCTCAGCACGCCAAACTTGAGTTCCCTTGGAGGCATGGAAGTACTTATCTGCCATACACCGTTTAAATAATCGTCCTGATTCTCTCTTAAAAGCGGAGCAGTTTTATAAAAAGATGAAATCCCTGTTATATCCACATGTTTACTCAAACGTGCCAGGGCGTCAGTAATATTAAGTTCCGGCTCTATATTACTGCCAACACCAATGAACGCCCCCACTTCGTTATTGTCCATAGCTTTCTCTGGTACGGGCGATTTCAACTGCTACCGAACGGGTATATCTTAATACACCGGGTTTATCAACCGTGACATTAACTCTTTGTACTTTCGAATCGTCAAGGCACACTTTTGCGATCTCATCAGCGAGTTTTTCAATCAACAAAAATTCCGAATTTTCAACAAGAGAAAGAATGGTTTTTTTAACATTTTTATAATCAACCGAATCTTCCAGGACATCTGTCTGTCCTGCTTTCCTGGTATCGGTGAACAGGATAACATTTATAATAACGTCCTGCTTCTCTGTTCTTTCTTCTTGATTAACACCGATTATGCAACGTATCGCCAAATCTCGGATGTATATCTTATCGTTACATGCAGAAATTTCATTCATATGGTTCTCCTTTGAGATTCTGGCCACCGTCTATAAACAGGACTTCTCCGGTAATAAACGTATTTGATAGAAGGAAAAGTATGGTGTCCGTTATGTCGGACAGTTTACCGGAACGATTGAACAGGTTTCTCTGAATTACTTTCCTGACGTGTGATTCGCCTTTTCCATCCGGAGGCAATATTGCACCTGGAGCGATGCCATTAACACGAATTTGAGGCGCAAATTCCACAGCCATCATTTCAGTCATATGATACAACATATTCTTACTTAATTGATAGGCAGCATAATTCATATCGTATCGTTTCACGCGGCTGTCTAATATATTAATAATAGATCCCTCCCCCTTCTGTTTCGCCATATGCTGCGAAAGCCTGAACGGAGCTATTGAGTTTATCGTTAATGTATGATTCAACTCCTGAGCAGAAAGTGTTGTGAGTTTTGAAGGAGTGAATACGGATGCATTATTAATCAAAAAATCAACTGTGCCTATCGAACTCTGTATCTTCTCAAATAAACTGTCTACATTATCAATATTGGAAAAATCTGACTGAAATTTCCAGGTCTCTACACCAGGCTCATTAATGTCTGTTAAGGCTTCGTCCGCATCTTTGTCACTGGAAGAGCAATAATGCATGATAACGTTTACATGGTTTTGCGCCAATACGCGAGCTATTGCTTTGCCAATGCGTTTTGCAGCACCGGTAACAAGAGCAGTTTTCCCTTTTAATGAGCTAGTATCTATACTCAGTTGATTTCCTCAGCTTATTACTATTCTATAGTTAAAATTGTGATAACAGGTCAGGTAGCTATTGCTACAGGAACTATCCTTCGACTCCGCTCAGGATGACATCACGAGGGACACTCAAGACAACGTCACACTGAGCGGAGTCGAAGTGTCATCAACATTGAAATTCCCAGACATTGTAACATTTGAAACTAGAGGGAAGCAAGTTAGAACAGGCAGTTTTGATATTGGAGCGGCAGCCGAAAGCGTTAGCGTCTTGTCTTCCGTCTTCTTCGTTTTGGTCTGGCAGTACCACCTATCAGAGCATTTTCCTCTTCGTGAGTAAGGAAACGCCACTGGGATGATGGTATATCAAGTTTAACAGAACCTATCTGTATCCGCTTCAGATCCAGCACCTTTAAAGGTGTATGAGATTGCGGATCCTGAAGTGCGCCAAAAACACGTCGAATGTGCCGGTTCTTTCCTTCTGTCAGTTCTACCATCAACCGGGTTTTTGGACCTGCATATCCTAAAACCTTCACCCCTTTAAACTTCAACACATCTGTTGGCGTTTTAACACCCTGCAGTGTCTGTTGCAGTTGCTCTTCAGTGATTCGTCCACGAATCCCTACTTCATAAAATTTTGAGAATTTACCCGGTTGTGTCAGAAGATCACTCAATCCACCTTCACGAGTAAAAAGCAGTAAACCTCTCGAATCCTTATCCAGCCGGCCTACAGGCATCCATCTATCTTCAAGCACAAACCTGGGCAGAATGTCATAAACTGTTTTACGGCTTTTTTCATCAGACAGAGTGACAATCGTCCCTTTCGGTTTGTGAAACATTATGAATTTTCGTGGTTTTGATATAGAATGTGAATTCATGATAATTTAATAAAGAGAGAATTTTAGCCACAGATTTCCACGGATAAAACACAGATAATAAAACATAGGGAAAAACTTACTCTCGCTAAGACGCTAAGGGCGCGAAGGAAAAAAACGTTATAACATAAGTAAAACTCTAATCAAAATTAAATCTGTTTTCCTGTGCTCTGTCATACATCTCTTCTATCATGTCAAAAAAAAGATCATAACATTTCTGCATAACATATCTTGCTGTTTCCGCTTCTTCTGCCGTTAATGTCTGGCTCTCAAATTTATCAGGATCACTGCCATGTAAATGACCGGGCTCATATCCCAGGTGAATATTACCGAAGTAATTGCTCTCGATTGCGCCTGCCGTACATTTATGTGAAACAAGAAAGAAGGTATTACCCAACTCTTCTATGACACGGATAAGACAGTACCGTACCAATGGGTTTGAAGCCATCTGCGTAAGGTTTGCTATCCTGTAGGCAACCAGCCTGCTATTCTTAATATTATCATTCCAAAGAAATTCCAGACAATCGGCAAAGGTGAAGTCCTTGAGCTTATCCTGTAGATTCCGCATATCCTTATTAATCAGAGAATTGTGCTCCGCATCCGTTGCAGCGTGACTGTTAATCTGCTCTTCGAATTCATTGGCAGGATTTTCGTAAGGAAGTATATAATTGTTGATGTCAGAAAATGAATTGGCAAAGTACGTAAAATAAGGCAACCAGTTCAACCTCTTAGAGGCGGGAATGCTCTCATCCTCCATATACTTTATTAGCCGACTCTGTTTGAAATCTTCCTTCATCTGAAAAACAGGAAAAACAACGTCTTTTACAAGTACTCTATCTTTTTCCATTTTACTTACCTCCATTTTTTAAACAGGATCGTTTACTCTTTCTATCTGGACTAAATTAGTGTTATAAGTAGATCCCCCGCCCATATCCGCCAGTCTATCCGGCGTTGTCTGATTGCTGTTGCATCCTCCGGGGCTCAGGTTATTCCACCATATACCTTTATTTATTGCAACACCCTCTTTTAAGTAATCTCCTACAGACGCCCAGAGAGTACACTCGCCTCGCTCGTTAAACACCCTGACCTTGTCACCGGTTTTTACTCCGCGTCTCCCGGCATCCAGCGAGTTTAATTCCAGAATCGGCTTCTCTTCTTCACTCCCCGGATTACAGATATTTGCAAAATTTGAATTCAGAAATGATTTTGCTGAGGGAGTTAGAAGATAAACCGGATATTTCTTATACAGAGCCGGAGAGGCCAAAGGACCTTCTCCAATGGGTATATGAACCGGCAGAGGATCATAACCATCCTGTTTCATTTTATCCGAATAAAACTCTATCTTTCCGGAAAGAGTGTAAAATTTAAGATCTCTATACGGCATATGAAATTCGCCGGGCATATTCAGGCGGATCGCACCCTCATCTCGCAAACGTTCTAACGTTATACCTCGTAAATAACTGCTGTCAACTCCTAACGCGCTGTTAATTATATCAATTGCCGTATCTCCAAAACAACCGTCCTGAAAGCCCATTGATTTAGACAGTGCGTTAAATGTATCAATATTTGATCTGCTTTCACCCAGCGGTTCTATTACCGGTTCATTCAGCTGGAGTGACAGATGGAAATATGAGTAGTGAAGATCAGTATGTTCAAATTCAGTCGTAGCAGGCAACACAATATCAGCATAACTCGCGGTATCGGTAAGTAGCTGTTCATGTACCACAGTAAACAGATCTTCTCTCTGCAGGCCCGCGATAACCTTTCGTTGATTAAAGAGCACGGCAGCAGGATTTGAGTTGTAAACAAACAGACCATAAATGCCCGGATCCTCATGTAAGAGTGTATGTCCCAATCGATTCATATTAATTGATCTTGGCGTATCGGGACAGAGATCATTTCCTTCAAGTATGTCCCACTGGACCGGAAACGCTTCGCTGGTAGGATAAAACATTCCACCGCCAGGATGCTTCCATGCCCCGACCAGACCCGGAAGACAAGCAATTGTACGTATCATCATGCCGCCGTTTGTGTGATGCTGCATACCTGATCCCGCATAAATGAACGATGGTTTACTGTCTGCATAGATAGCGGCAAACTTTCTTATTGTCTCTTTATCAACACCGGTAATTCCTTCTACCTTTTCCGGTGAGTACTCTTGAACCCGTTCTGACAATGCGGCGAAACCCTCTGTGTGATTTTCAACAAAATCACTATCGTACAGAGATTCATTAATAATTACGTTCATTACGCCTAATGCAAGTGCGGCATCACTTCCCGGAGCAGGTTGAATATAGAGATCTGCCATCTCAACTGACTTGATTTTATCTGGATTTATGACGACATGTAGAGCTCCATTTTTTTTTGCTTCCTTTATCAGAGGTATCTGATGGATATTTGTATAATACGGGTTTGTACCCCATGAAATTACCAGTTTTGATTGTGGTATGGCTAATGGGTCGGCACCAAAGGATGCACCCAATGTATATTTATAACCAATTCTTCCACCCTTGGAGCAAATGGTTCTATCAAGACCTGAAGCACCCATGCGGTTGAAGAAACGCTTGCCCGTAACATTACCATTAACCAGTCCCAATGTACCTGAACCGCTGAATGGTAAAATGGATTCCGCACCGTGTCTGTTAATAATATCCTTAAACCGAGATGTGATTGTATCGATCGCCTCATCCCACGATATTCTCTCGAACTTACCTACTCCCTTCTCACCAACTCTTTTAAGAGGGTAGAGAACTCTGTCAGGACTATAGACCCGCTCCGGATAGTTCATTACCTTCTTACAGAGAAAACCCCTGGTAACAAAATGGTCCGGATCGCCCTTGACCTTAACCAGCTTACCGCCTTCTACATACGAAATAATTCCGCAGGTATCAGGGCAATCATGTGGACATACACTTCTCAGCTTTTTATTCATTTTCAGTTCTATATTTTACCTTCTATATTTAAAGGAGTACAACTTTTCAATAATAACAATTCATTGCCAACAAGTAAATAGATCATGTTTATTTAATTATTATTTAGTTGAAAATTAGGCATTTTTTATGATAATCAATCGATGGATACCATTCAATACGATAAACTTATTCTCACTACTATTCTTGCCGCAAAGCGTGCGGGTGAAGCAATTCTTGAAGTATACGACTCAGATTTTGCGGTTGAGCTGAAAGATGACAAATCACCACTGACATTAGCAGACAAAAGATCACACGAAATCATTGAGAAAGTTCTGAAACAAACCGTAACCGTTAACAACTCCACAGTACCCATTTTAAGTGAAGAGGGAAAAGAGACCCCATATGATGAAAGAGAGAAATGGGAATATTTCTGGCTCGTTGACCCCCTTGATGGGACAAAGGAGTTTGTTAAAAGGAATGGGGAGTTCACCGTAAATATTGCACTCATACACAAACACAAGCCGGTTCTCGGCATTATCTACATACCCGTTAAGGATGTATTCTATTTTGCAGCCATAAACGTTGGCACATATAAGTTAGAAAACAGCGGAATCTTAACCGATGATTTATCAATTGAAGAGCTGATAGACAAATCACAAAGACTACCCCTGGTCAGTAACAATAAAACTACTCTTACCGTCATTGGCAGTCGATCTCATACCTCAGAGGAATTCACAGAATTTGTAAGACGATTAAATGAGAAGCATGAAAATGTTGAGTTTATCTCATCCGGCAGCTCATTGAAACTCTGCCTTGTTGCTGAAGGTAAAGCCGATGTCTATCCGCGATTTGGCCCCACAATGGAGTGGGATACGGCAGCAGGACAGGCAATTGTCGAACAGGCAAAAGGCACGGTAATAGAAACTGAAACCAACAAACCACTAACCTATAATAAGAACAATCTGTTAAATCCTTTTTTTATCGTAAGCGGGCAAGGGTTCTGTCTTGATTAATGATGAATAAACAGAAAAATAAAACCATGGCAACCAGAATAATACTATCTATGATTCTAACAGCTTTTTTATTGCTAAATGGCTGTGCGAGCACTAACACCGGCCCGCCGATTTCTCAGAGCGAATTGAAGAAGCTGGAAGATGAAATCGAAACTATGGCGACAGAAATTTATATCAATGATCTGGTCAGTGTATGGAAGGTGGGACTCAAAGTCCTGAGCATTTTACCGGAAGAAGCATTTAAAAAGCGTGCTGTGATAGGTACACTCATCGTGGATAACACCGAAAACATTGCCCGGTATTATAATCTGTCGACAGAGGATGGATGTGTTGTTGTTGGTGTAATAGACGATTATATAGCTGACCTTGCTGGTATTAGAGAAGGCGATATTATAAAAGAGATTGAAGGTAAAGAGATCAAGGACAGTAAACATGTTACTTTTAGGGCAGGTGGAGTTGCCACAGTGGTAGTAGAAAGAAGTGATACTAGGCTTTCCTTTGACGTAATACCTGAAGAGAAACCATACGTACGTATTCGTCTCAAGGAAACGGGAAAGATTAACGCATACGCAAAATTCACCGGTATAGAATTTACGACTGGGATGGTCCACTTTGTGGAAGATGAAGATGAGCTTGCCGTCATAATGGGACATGAGCTTGCACATCTTACCGCCAAACATCTACCCAAGAACATCAGCATGGCCGCATTATGCGGAACTCTAGGCGGTCTCACGGGTCCGTTTGCGCCTCTAACAACCCAGGCATTGTATGCACCATACAGCAGGAAAAACGAACGCGAGGCAGATTACCTGGGCCTGATCTACGCACATAATGCAGGCTATGATGTACAAAAGGGAGCTGCTCTCTGGAAACGTTTCGCTCTGGAAATCCCCAGAAGCCGGTCAAAGAGTTTTCTTCGCTCCCATCCGGCAAGCCCGGAAAGGATCTTGCGGGTCAAAATGGTGGGAGAGATGATAAAATCTGGTGAAAATCCGCTGGTGGATTTAATACTCAACTAATTCAAAAATCGACTCATTAAAGGTCTGATCGCTACTTTTATTGCTATTGGCGGTGGCACTGCAGGATATAAGTTACTTGGCGGCCCTGATAAGTGCCGGAATACATAAGGCTCAAGGCCTGATCACCATTCTTCCGGATGACAAGGATAACTTGTTTGTTACCTTGACGGCAAAACAACTGAATCCGAATTTGAAAATTGTATCAAAGGGTGTAGAAGAACATACGATAAAAAAACTAAAAATGGCTGGTGCCGATTCTGTCGTACTATCAAACGCTATTGGAGGGCTGAGGATGGTATCAGAGCAGATCAGACCTGCCGTAGTCGGCTTTCTCGACAAGATGGCTGCGTGCACAAAAGGGCAAGTCTTACAGGTTTGAAGATGTTGTAATACCCGCAAACTCAAAGCTCATCGGCCAGACCATTGCTAAAGCAAATTTATTACATAACACCAGGGTGCTTATAGCCGCGATGAGAGAAATGGGAGGAGATTTTGTATACAATCCTGAGAGCTCATCGATAATCAAAGATGAATCGGTAATCGTAGTAATGGGGGAGAGCGTTGAGACGAACAGGGTAAGAGAATGGGTGGAGAATCAATAACAACGTTATGATAACTTGATACCCAAATAGTTCCTATTTTGGCGACCAGACCTCAATCCGATGTCCTTCCGGGTCAAAGAAATAGAAAACGCGTGCCCCCCAAGGATGTTCCCTGACCGGGTCTATTTTCAGTCCACTGTCGCATAGGAATTGCCATGCCTCATCAATATCTTCAACCTGTAGTGCTAACGTTATACCCGCCCCGCCACTGCTCTTAATGGACGCTCTCCGCTCATCAGCAATACTGATATGTGCAGTTTCCGTCAATCTAAACTCTATAAACCAATCTGAGTCATGGGTAATTGGCAGTTTTAAATGATGTTTATAGAAATCGACCGTTTCCTGCCATTTCTTACAATACAGAATAGTATTGGCAGTTTTAAGTGAAAATGTATTTGTCATAATTTTATATCCAATCAAGTTGGGTCGCTACCGCGACAAAGGACTATCCTTCGACTCCGCTCAGGATGACGTCACACGGTGAGTTCTGGACAACGTCACACTGAGCGGAGTCGAAGTGTTATTGACATTAAAACAGAATGTTATCGGATTTCAACGATTTTCCTCTGCTTTTTCCACGGATGTTTTAAAACTCCAATATCCGGCAAGAAATGATCCGGACAAATTATGCCATATACTGAACAGTGCTCCCGGAATTGCCGCCATTACAGAAAAATGCTTAATAGCCAATGCAACACTCAATCCTGAGTTTTGCATGCCGACCTCAATACTGAGGGTACGGCATGTACGATCATCATATCCCAGTGACTTCGGAAACCAGAAACCAATTAAGAGACCACTCAGGTTGTGCAGCATTACCGCACAGATGATAATAAACCCGACTTCTTTCAGCTTTGTTTGATTGAGGCCGATAATAATGGCAATGATTACGACGATAGCAATAGTAGAAACAAACGGGAAAAAGGGACCAATTTTTTTTATTCTGTTTCCTAAAAAAGTATTGAGGGTCGTCCCGGCAAGGACAGGTATAAGGACCATCTGTAATATGCTGAAAAGCATTTTCAAGAATGGAACGTGTACAATCTCGTGCAGGTAGAGTAGAGAAAGGGCCGGCATCGCAAATATCGCAATGAGCGTAGACGTCAATGTTAACGTAATTGATAATGCAACATTCCCCTTTGCAAGATAGCAGATTACATTAGAAGCTGTCCCTCCTGCGCTGCTTCCCACAAGCACCATACCTGCAATATATTCAGGTGACAGGCCAAAAGCTCTTGAGATTAGAAATGCTGACAATGGCATCACAAGATATTGAAGGAGAACACCAATGAGAATTATTTTTGGAGACTTGACTGTTTCCTTGAAATCCGACCATTTCAGTGTCATCCCCATGCAGAACATTACGACAGATAACAGAGGAATAATTGCCGGCCTCAACCCCACGAACAGGTTGGGAAAGAAAAATGCAGTTGCGGATAAGAGGATTGCCCACAAAGGAAAGAGTCTTGTTAATAGGTGAATCATATCTTAGCTTCCAAGTATATATTTAAATGTGCTGCCCGGACTTTTATCCCTGTGTCTCTACCATTTGTTTATGGAATTGTCTTAGAAGGCATGAGTATAGCCAATGGAACAAGACTCCGCAACCTGATAAAGTTTACTAAATACGATGACCACCGGTCATCTCCATGACATATATAAGCGGCTCTTATCAAAATAAATACTAATAATTATTTTTGTTCTTGATAAAACCATTTAACAGTTTATACTCTATTTAAAGAAGAAGTAAGTCGGTCTCTGCAGTAAGACAAGATTACACTACACCGCCTCCAAATGCTTAAAGCCTGATTTTCATTATCAAAAGAAAACTCATGATGATATGTTACAGGCCACCAAGCTTACGATGTGCAGGAATATGTAAATTAGTTAAAACTTCAGCAGTCAAACTTTGTAACCTGGACGAATCATATATATCGCCTGATTACAAACGAGTAAGACAATAATACAAGTCCACGAAGCTTTCTTTCTGTTTTTACCACCTTCAGGATTACTCTTGAAATGAGAAGCCGTAGTCTCCCGGTCATGAAAACTCTGTATTGCATTTTATATAGAGAAGATAACCCATGAGACTCAGATCTGCATTGATATTAGTCATCAAAGGATTCGCGGTCTCTGCAAGGATAATCACTGATAATTCCTTAATGTGGTAGAAATATGCACTGAATCATAATTCACCTGTTATACAAACGCCACTCTGAATACCAGAGAGTGAAGATGCGCGTATACAGGAATTTATATACTTTAGATTAACAACAATCACAAACACTGTAACAGGAGACGTAACAAGAAGATGAAGACTATAATGATTATAGAGAACAATCAGGCTTACCACAACATCTACAAGACTATGCTGAAAGGCAGTAATTATAAATTCATCCATACTTATGATGGCTACGAAGCGATGGAGAGAATGGATGAAACAACTCCGGATCTGATAATCCTGGACATGCTTATGGACATGATCACCGGAGACACATTTTTCATGTACCTGAGGAATATTCCTGAATATGCAAACATTCCGGTTATCATAATCAGTTCAGCACCTGAGAGACTATACAATCATCTCAGAATAACAGACCCTAATCTCGCTTTTATCGAAAAGAGATCACTGGACGGAGAAAAACTGATTGGAGAGATAGATAAAAAGATCACTTTTCAAGAGAATGCCAAACTTATTGTATCCAGATTACCTGAGGCTCCTGCTCCAGATACAAAGAGCGCATCCGTAGTAGATAATTCGAATAATTGAAACTCTCGTAAGGAAGCTTGATAACGGTATGTAGTGTCCCAATGGATAAACAAAAGGGAATTGTCTAATCGTACAATTACATGCTTCAATCAGTGAAATTGCCAATAAGACATGATATGTAAAACGGCGTGGCTAATGAGGTTTTTTCTGGATTCCCATATAATCTGGACACATAAGCAAGTGCCATACAAATAGTTTATAGTATTTTAACAATCTGTTTCTAAGCCCTTCTTTTTGAAACAGCGTTATCAGGTTTCCTAAAATGTTTAGTATAAGGTTTATGAAAATCTTGCAAGGCTTCAGGATACGAAGTGTAAGATAAGATGCCAATGTTCTGTTTTTTCTGAAAAACGTGTACAGGGATATGTAATATTCAATTTGCGATCTCCAGGGTGTCTTCTTTTTACTATGACCTGAAAGGTGGAAGACTTCAGCATCCGGCACATGATAGACCTTCCAGCCTTTTTTGTACATCCTGAAACACCAATCAGTCTCTTCAAGGAAAATAAAGTAATCTTCATCTAATACACCTACCTCGTCCATCGCCTCTTTTCTGACCATCATACATGCGCCTATCACAGAATCCACTTCAATCGGATTTTCATAAATCCTGTTCTTACTTGGATATTTACCCGGGAAGAAGATGCGGAGAATACTTTTGTTAAATATTTCAGTCTCTGTGGATGGAAAATTGTCTATTGAATTTTGCCTGGAGCCATCCTTGTTTAAAAGCTGAACGCCCGCTATTCCGGCACTGGGAGTACCGGTCATGAAGGCAAGCAGTTTCTTTATCGCATTCTCCTTCAAGACAGCATCCGAATTGAGGAGTACAGCGAATCTTCCCTGCATTATGCTAAGAGCCTGATTATTTGCATGAGCAAAGCCGGTATTTGTCTCGTTTTCTATGAGCTTAACTTCCGGGAATTTCGTCTTTACCTCCGCCTGACTCCCGTCCGTTGAATTATTATCAACAACATATATCTCCACGTCAATATCCGTAACGGTCTTATAAATTGAGTCCAGACAATCCATCAGAATATCGCGGGTATTCCAGTTTACGATTATGAAGGATATATCTACCAATCTTCTGTCACATCTCCTTGGGATGATACGTAGAGTATCTTTTCTGTCCTGCTGAGGTTTATCACCTCCCTAAGTATATTCTTCTTCTCATTAGTTATATCGCATTGATCCAGGTATTCCTTTAAGAATCTTAATCTATCCGTTAACGTAAACAGTCTCGGCGTGGACAGATTAATCTGTGTCAGGTTTTTCACTCTTTTCCTGACAGTTATCTCTTCTCTAAAGGAAACCTTATCAAAATCCAGGAATGTAAAGTCAAACGATTTCCCATTCTCTTTCACCATGATATTACATGTTTTCAAGTCATGATGAAAGATGTTATGGTTGTGCATTCTTGCCAATGTCTTAGCAAAGTTGCTTATTAATGCCTTTTTCTTTTTTAAATCTATTCGACTATTTAAATTCTTCAATATGTATCTGTCCATCTCCAAACTATCTTTGACCTTTTCCATGATTACATAACTAGCCGTAGTAACCCCTGATATTTTTTTCTCTATCAAAGCCAGTGGCAAAGGAGTGTTGAAACCGTATACCCTTAAACCATTACCGGCAACCCATGCCTTCCTTCCTGCAGAACCACGGATGATGTTCTTAACAATGCATCCGAAACATCCGACCCTATATTGTTTTACTACAACATTTAGAACTGTTTTATCTTTAAAAGTGTGACTTGTTAATGCCGTTTTGGAGTCGCGCTTCATAATTACGGATTTATCATTATTGGCCAATGCACTGTTATGTTTTTCAACCAGTTTATGTAAACGGTTAGCACCATAACCCTTCCTGAAATACATCTTCATGCCCGAAAACCTTTTCCTTGAAAAGACACTGCTCTCCTTCAAACATCTTTTAAGTCTGCTTCGATAGTGGATATTCCTTATTCCTGAAGACTGTTCGTCTATTTGCCTAACGAGTTCTCCTTCATCTGCAATGCTACCAAGAGCATTACTTCCATATGATCTGATGAAATTCAATTTATCGGCCTTAATCATTACTGATGACAATGAGTTGAAAATCTGTGCAAGATTAAACATCCTCTTTTTGATGGATATGCTCTTAAATATTTTTACGCGGTGAAGGTCCATTAAATACAAATCATATC
>CAXMPV010000023.1:0-13826 GCA_964195175.1 uncultured Thermodesulfobacteriota bacterium
CACTTGGTATAGTTGCAATAGTAAAATCTTCAAATCCTGATTCAGATACCACTCTGGTGCTTCCTGACTTGATCAAATAGAGACGATTTCCTGGCGAATCCTTTTTGATAATAATATTATCTTTGGCAAAGGTAAGCATCTGTATCTTGTCTGAGATTTTCTCTAATGATTCTGTTGAAAGCTCTTTAAATATAGAGACTTTCTCTAAGAACTTTATTATGTCTCCAGTCTCTTTTTCAAATATTTCCGGTTTCTTTTCCATGTTTTTACTTTGCTGTGAATCCTGCTTATCTTGTTTAGAGAAGTAGCTGTCTTACTATATCAGAGCTGCTTTGTGATTTATCAAGTTCAGGTCACTTACGCCCAGGCCGTATTTGGCAGCAGTTTCTATATGTACCGGGAGGTTTGGGCGATTAAATAGTGAGCGCAGGTTTTTTTCTCTCCTCTTTCCCTCAATAATGTTCATACCAATTGTATCAAGGGCTACAGGGTCTCTGCTCAATATGATTCTGTTATCATTCCATGTGTGCCTTTTCTGTGGCATTGGTCCTCCTTCGTAAAGGCCAACTATCCCGTTGCAGATGTGGAGTTTTATCTTGTCCTTTATTACCGGTATTGAATTGATGGCTGCGATAAATGGGTCACATGAGTTGTCGTGGAAGTTGTCGGGATGGCTGATAACACCGTGAGAAATGTTTTTAAGTGCAATGCTTACTCCTGCAAGGCCATGATCCTTCAGTAAGCCCACGTTTATAAGTGAATCAACTTCCTCTGTCAGTATCTTGCTTACCTTAACGGCGCCATAGCCGCTGTCGTATTCTCTGTGTGAGCTGCCGGAATCAAGGGCCTCTTTCCCTCCGCCTCCGTCAGTGGTATATGTCCTTACACCTTTAAAAGATCTGTTGATCTTGAAACCTGATGACAGAAAAAAGCTCTGATATTGGTCCCATATGATGATATTGTTCTCTTTTACCCCAATACTTTTTAGTGCGTCAACGATGGCCCAGCAAATCTGGTAGTTGCCTACAAGGATGTCAGCGCCAAGTCCATTGATCTTTACACCTACCCTTTCATCCTCGTGAAAGAGTGATTTCCAGGCATCTTTCGGGTTGTCTGCTCCTGTAAGTAAAGTTATGCCGGAGTCCATCATCTGCTTAATCAGTGAAATATTCGGAGTCATTCCTTTCACTATTGCTGTTCTGCTTTTAACGTCAACGACAAGGGCCTGTAAATTTGTTATGTTCTCTGGTTCTGGATTAGTTATTATGTCGTCAGGTAGGGGGTCAAGAGGCAATGGTATTTGAGATAAAAACACACCACCCAGTAATGTATTGACACATGTTTCTTTAATAAATTCTCTACGGGTTTTATCTTTGCTCATAATAATCCCTCCTCAAACAGGTAATAGATTATCAGCACGTAATTGGATTTCTAAGATTTCTGCTTGATTCAATATGATTACATTTTAGCATTCTAATTTGATACATTCAATTATAGAATTTCATAGTTTTATATGACATATTTTATAGTGGCATATGAGTGTCGGGAAGGTTATATTTCTATTTTAATCCTGATATATGGAACTGTGCTTTGTTATACTGAGTAGCTTATTAATAATGACCTCTGCTCATACAGATAGTTCACTAAACAAAATTGAGCTAAAGTAAAGGGGATATCTAAAATGAAAGACATGCCAGACACATCAAACAGAGGACAAAATACCTTTTGGAACAGATGGAAAATTATCTCTGTTCTGGTTGGTATTTTTGTAGCAGGCTTAGTTATTGGCTTGCTCTTAAGAAGTGGTGGAGGTCCTGTTGAAAAGACGTTATCAACTCATACTCCTGCCAGTAAAATCATTTTCTGGACTTGCAGTATGCATCCGCATATCAAGCAGAAAGAGTCAGGACGTTGTCCAATATGTGATATGGATCTTACTCCTATGAGGGAGGATGCTGGCGGAGTTGGGAAAGCAAGTTTAAAGCTTGGAGAAAGAGCTCGCCATCTTGCATCAATTCGAACAACCCCTGTTGAGTACAGGGAACTGGAAAAGTCTGTTTATACGGTGGGAAAGATAGATTATAACGAGAGCAGTGTTGCGCATGTTACCGCATGGGTTCCCGGACGCATCGAGAAGCTTTATGTTGATTTTACCGGGACTATAGTGAAGAAGGGTGAGCATCTGATAAGTATGTACAGTCCTGATCTTCTGTCTACTCAGAAGGAGTACTTACTGGCATATGGCGGAATTGAACAGTTTAGTAATAGTGATATACCGGAGGTTATCTCGTCTTCAAAATCCCTCCTCGAAAATACGAAACAGAGGCTGTTGCTGTGGGGTATAACCGAGGGGCAGATTGAGGCGCTTGAAAGAACGCAGGAGCCTCAAAATAACTTAACTATCTTTGCGCCTATTGGCGGTACCATTATTCATAAAAATGCCATTGAAGGGATGTATTTCAAAACCGGAGACAAGCTTTTTACCATCGTAGACCTGAGTCGTGTCTGGCTCTATCTCGATATTTACGAATATGATCTTCCATGGGTCAGGTATGGACAGGAGATCGAGGTCCTTGCAGAATCTTATCCGGGAGAAGTTTTTCACGGTAATGTTGTCTTTATAGACCCGTTCCTGAATGAGACAACGAGGGCCGTCAAGGTTCGCATCAATATGGATAACCGTGAGGGAAAACTCAAACCCGGTATGTACGTTAATGCCAGGCTTAAGGCTAAGCTTGGAAGTAAGGGAGTTGTTATTGATGCAAAAATTATGGGAAAATACATGTGTCCCATGCATCCTGATGTTATATCAGACAAAGAGGGAAATTGTTCTGAGTGCGGGATGAAGCTTGAACTCATTGGCGGAAGAACAGGTGTTTTTGCGCCGGGTTTAATTCAATCGCATTATGGTTGTCCTATGAAATGCGAAGGTTCTGCATCGGATGAACCTGGAAACTGTCCCAGGTGCAAGATGATTCTTGTCGAAAATGAAGGTGACAAGGCTCAGGGCAAAGAGAATGTATATGTCTGTTCTGAACATATTGAGGTACAAACCGGACTTCCAGGTACCTGTCCGTCATGCCAGAAGAAACTCAAAAATGGTAATGAAGCAGGTGTTCTTGCCGTTCCGCATAGTGCCGTGCTTATTACGGGAAGACGTAATATAGTTTATGTAGAAAAAGAAGAGGGAATCTATGTCATGAGGGAGGTGGTACTTGGTCCAAAGGCGGATGGATATTATCCTGTTATTGAAGGTTTGAGTGCGGGAGAAAAGGTTGTAACAGAAGGAAGTTTTCTTATCGATTCGCAAATGCAATTACTGGGCAAGCCAAGCCTGTTGTTTCCGGAAGGCTCCGCTCTTGAGAAACCAATCGCGGCAGAGGAAGGCGAAGTGCAGAGAGAAGAGGATAAGCATTCTACGGCACACATAATTGATGAATCCGTATTGAAACAGGTAACAGGAGATATACTTGCCAATTATTATCGTGTTGCTGAAAAGCTTGAGAATGATTCAATAGAAGAGACTGGTGAAGGGCTGGATTTGATCATCAGTAATGTCGGAAAAATTAAAGAAATGAAGCTTGATATCCCAGAGGGTTCACTTGAAACGTTGTCTGAAATTGCCGGGAAGATTGGAAGCGATGCAACTGAGATGAAAGGGCAGGGACTTGAAGAGGCCCGAGAGAGATTTAAGGGTTTAAGCCAATCTATGATCAGCTACTTGAAAGCGTTGCAAGGGAGAATTAAGGGTGTTGAAAAGATTTACGTTTACTATTGCCCTATGGCAGACGCCTCTTGGTTACAAAAAGAGGAAGGAACACGCAACCCTTACTACGGTTCATCTATGTTGAAGTGCGGTTCGGTTAAGGAAGAACTGCCATATTAAGATAGATCTATAAAAATATCATGATAAACAGACTCATAAGATTTTGTCTGGATAATACGTTTATTGTATTGGTTATAACCTTGTTGGTTGTAGGAGCAGGTTATTACAGTATCAAAAATGTACCGGTAGATGCAATTCCGGATATAAGTGAAAACCAGTCAATAGTATTCACCGATTGGCCCGGTCGTGATCCACAGACTGTGGAGGACCAGGTTACATACCCATTAACCACCAGCCTCGAGGGAGTTCCGGGTGTCAAGGTAATCCGTTCGTACTCGGGATTTGGTTTCTCCGTAATTTACGACATATTCAAGGATGATATTGAATTTTACTGGGCACGTTCAAGGGTATTGGAACGTCTAAATGTAGCACAAAGATGGCTGCCGGATGAGGTAGTTCCCGTACTGGGACCTGACGCAACCGCACTGGGACAGATTTTCTGGTACACGGTCGAAAATGGTTTCTATTGTCCGGAGCACAGTGGTGGTGTTTTTGTCTGTCCTGATGATATTACGATAGCTTCCGCTCAGGCTGGCGATTGTCCTGAGCATGACCATGGACTTATACTTAAACGGGTATTCAGTGAAGGTGGTATCTGCCCGTTGGGAGATGCCGGATTAGTAAAGTCCAACTACAATCTGGGCGAGTTGCGTTCTCTGCAGGACTGGTATGTGAGGTATCAGTTGAATGCTGTAGACGGTGTTTCTGAAGTGGCATCTGTTGGCGGCTTTGTAAAGCAGTACCAGATAGACGTAGATCCTGACAAAATGCGGGCTCACAGGGTAAAGTTATCTGACATTTACGATGCCGTACGAAGATCGAATGTAGATGTTGGCGCAAAGGTCATTGAGAATTACGGGATGGAATATATCATCCGTGGTATCGGTTTTATAAAGACGATTGAAGACGTAGAAAAAATTGTAGTCAAGTCTACAGAAGGAACTCCGCTGTATATAAAAAATGTTGCGACAGTTACATTCGGGCCTGATTTCAGACGTGGTGCTCTGGATAAGGAGGGGGCGGAGGTTACGGGTGCCGTTGCAACCATGAGATATGGGGAGAACCCTTTACGAGTTATTAATAGCGTGAAGGAGAAGATCAGGAAGATTGAGCCCGGTTTGCCGGATGGTGTACACATCGTTCCTTTTTATGACAGGACTCAGCTTATTCACGAAACAATTGGTACTCTGAAGAAAGCGCTTACTGAAGAGATTATCATCACCATTGTCATTATAGCGATTTTCCTTCTCCATATCAGAAGCTCTCTTGTTGTTGCTATGACCCTGCCGCTGGCTGTACTTATAGCATTCATTGCGATGTATAGATTTGGTGTTGATTCAAATGTTATGTCTCTTTCCGGTATCGCCATTGCCATTGGTACATTGGTGGATATGGGCATAATAATGAATGAAAACATATATCGCCATCTCACAGAGTCTGATGGTTCAAAGCCAAGAATAGAGGTTATCTATGAAGCAAGCAGAGAGGTCGCCGGTGCCATCATAACGGCTGTAGCGACGACAATAATCTCTTTTATTCCTGTCTTCTTTATGGAGAATCAGGAGGGTAAGCTCTTTAAGCCACTGGCATATACAAAAACATTTGCCCTGTTTGCTTCTGTAGTCGTTGCTATTACAGTCGTGCCTGTGCTCAGTAACCTGCTCTTAAGGGAGGTAAATTGGAAAAAGAGAACTTCGATAATCCTTGGTGGTTCCTTTGGTATCTGCATGATATTTATAATTCGTTATCTGATATTTGGTAGATACGAAGCTATCGGTTCACTTACTGCATGGATATATTCAGTGATTGGAGGTTTGATTATAGGTTGTCTCGTTTACGTAATGAGTAAGGAACGCCTCAAGCCAATGGTACAAAATTTTATATCCAGAGGTATTTATGCAGTATACGAACCTACGCTCAGATGGATACTCGCCCACAAAATTCTTTTTTTGATTATTCCCGTATTTATAATCTTTAGTGGTGTTTCCATATGGCTGGGTTTTGGCAGGATGGCTTATCCGGTTGAAAAATGTTTGAGTGTCGTTAAGCTAGATTTAAATAAAATAAGCCCCTGGGTCGCACTTAAACACAAATTTCCCGGTATAGGTCGTGAGTTCATGCCGGCGCTGGATGAAGGGTCTCTATTGTATATGCCTTCATTCTTACCTGCTGCAAGTTTGACGGAGGTGATGTCAGGTTTGAAGAAGCAGGACATATTAATGAAGCAGATACCGGAAGTTGATATGGTTGTTGGTAAGATGGGCAGGGCAGAGACCGCTCTTGACCCGGCCCCAACCTCTATGATTGAGACAGTCGTAAACCTGAAACCAAAGGATCAGTGGAGAAAGGTGGTTGTAGGACGGTGGTACTCAGATTGGTATATTCCTCGGTGGTCGAAAAATATTCTGGGTCTGGTGTGGCCGGAGGAGAGGACTATCACGAAGAACGAGATACTTGAGGAGTTACGCGAGGCCACGAATATGCCCGGTGTCGCACCCACGTGGCTTCAACCGATACAGACACGGGTGATTATGCTGCAGTCCGGTCTGCGCGCAATGATGGGGGCAAAGATTTATGGAGATGATCTTAAGGAGATTGAACGTATAGGCTTGCAATTAGAGTCAATAATAAAGCAGGTACCTGGAGCGGTTGACGTGATAGCCGATCGCATAGTGGGAAAGCCATATATTGAGTATAAGATAGACCGTGAAGCAATTGCGAGGTATGGGGTAGATTTAAAGGATGTTCAGGATGTCATAGAGGTTGCCCTTGGCGGCAAGAATCTTACATGGACTGTTGAGGGTCGTGAGCGTTACCCGGTAAGAGTCAGGTATATGAGAGAGATCAGGGACGATTTTGATATGCTGCCCCGGATACTTGTCCCGACCCCTGCCGGAGCACAAATCCCTATTGCACAGGTATGCGATATAGAATTCACAATAGGTCCTTCCATGATTAAGAGCGAAGACACTCTCCTGGTAGGATATGTCACCTTTAATACCAGAGAGCGGGATGAGGTAAGTGTGGTTGAAGATGCCGATAAGCTTGTAAAGGCAAAGATATCCTCCGGAGAGTTGAATTTGACGAAAGGGTATTATATAAAGTGGGCTGGCCAATTTGAGAATCAGATAAGGGCTAACAAGCGTTTGGCAGTTTTGCTGCCTATATGTCTATTTGTGAATTTCTTTATTCTTTATATTAAATTCAGGTCAGTAGCAACATCACTATTCATCTATTTTGCAATTCCAGTGTCACTGGCTGGAGGATTTATTCTGCTCAATATTTTTGGTTACAATCTGAGTGTGGCTGTATGGGTTGGCTTCATAGCACTGTTTGGTATTGCAGTGGATGATGGTGTTGTCATCGCAACGTATCTCGACCAGACGTTCAAGAAACAAAAAATAAAGTCTATTCAAGATGCCAGGGAAGCAACAGTACAGGCTGGTCTTAAGCGTATCCGTCCCTGCCTGATGACTTCCGCCACTACTATAATTGCCTTAATGCCTATTCTCTTGTCTACCGGTAGGGGTTCAGATGTAATGAAGCCAATGGCAATTCCCACCGTTGGAGGAATGGCTGTAGTACTGATAGCCATATTTATCGTACCTTGCTGTTATTGCGGGCTCATGGAACTGAAGCTGAAGTGGGGTATCAAAGACCCCCGCTTTGAAGAGAATGCAACGGCTTAATTATACATTTATCAAACACAAGATATATCCTTGAAATATCTCAAATATTTCATAAAATCCAATATCAAGCATTAATTTCTGGTATAATTCGCTGATATATGGACGGCAAATTAATATCAAAAACAGGTTCGTAGTCGAAAAGAAGACCATATCTGCACTGTTTAATAATCTATTAGAATTAACGGGAAGAAATGAAATCTGAAGAAGACTCAAAAACAAATCTTAATGATCTCATCCAGAAGATCAAGTCTGAAGGGCTAGAGGAAGCAGAGAGAAAGTCTGAGGAGATTATAAAGGAAGCCAGACTTGCTGCGTCTGAAATATTGAATAAGGCAGGCCTGGATGCTGTATCCATTACCGAAGAGGCAGAGGAGAGCATAAGGAAGAAGGAGAGTATCAGTAAGATGGCTCTTGAACAGGCTGCAAGAGATATAATCCTCAGCATACGGACATCTCTTACAGAAATATTCAATTCCCTTATTAAGAAAGAGTATAAGAATGTCTTGTCTGGTAAGACCCTGGAAACAGTATTGGTTAAACTTATTGAAGGGTGGCAGAAAAATGAAACGGGCGATACGGATATTGAATTGCTTTTAAGTGAATCAGACAGAGACGCTCTGTTTGAAGGGTTTTTGTCAAAACTTAAAGAGGAAATAAAGTCCGGCATTGAACTAAAAGCCCACCCGGACATCGATGGCGGTTTTCGCATAGGTATGAAAGGCAGCCATGTTTACTATGATTTTACTGACGAAGCTATCGCAGATGTCCTTGCTGAATATTTAAATCCAAGGTTTTACGATTTTATCGATTCTCTAAAAAAAGATATATAATAAGTGGAGAAACCTTTTGAATTCATAACCACCACACTTTCCCTCCTTCGTAAGGATGAAATTAAGGGAGGATTTTTCTTCACTTATTAAGGCAATACTAAAATTAATGAAGGAACAATACTACTACGTTATCACATCATTACCATATCTTTCCTTAAGTGAAGAGCCTCTGATTGGGAGCAGCGATTTCCTTGCTAACTGCAAGAGGTATTTGAAGAGGACCGACTTTGACATGCTTGAATCTGTAGGCTTATTCGATACAGAGGAAAATGATGTGCCTCCAGACGCCATAAGACGTTTTTTCAGGTGGGAGAGAGGAATAAGAAATGTACTTGTCCAACTAAGGGTAAAAAGTTTGGGTCTGGAACCTGATGAATTCATAAGAGATGAAATAGTTGATCATTCTCAGACTCTCCTTGCAGAGAAAGCTTTCAATGCGAATTCTCCTCTAATGGCTGAAGAGATTCTTAATAAAGCAAGGTGGCGGTATCTGGATGAGCTGGAGCTCGGGCATTATTTTGATATAGAAAGACTGGTTGTCTTCTTTATTAAACTTCAGATACTTGAGAGAATATCTTCTTTTGATGCCGATGTAGGCAGGGAAAAACTCAATGCCATTGTCAGTCAGGGCGCTCCTGATACAGATTAACCGTTGCGTGCTATTTTCTTTCTGTCATGCTGAATCGTGAGTTGCTCTCAGGATAGCTTATTTCAGCATCTACATCAGAGATCCTGAAACAAGCCTCTTAAAGTGGGCATACCAGGATTCAGGATGACAATTGGGATCGTTTTGGGGCCTTTATTTAGCTATCGTTGCTTTAATCTTACAAAGCTGAGCTTAGCGCTACAGATTGAACCGAAACGTTTTGGTTCAGGCGACAAATTTAATAGTATAAGAAATTCCATTTCAAATAAGAACATTAACAAGAATGAAAAATACGGGTAAGATTGTAGGCATAAACCAAAACATGATCACGGTTGAATTTGAAGGTGACGTCAAGCAGAATGAGGTTGCCTACGCTGTTTCGGATGAGAGCCGCCTTAAAGCAGAAGTCATTCGCATAAGAAAAAACCGAGCCGACCTGCAGGTATTTGAAGATACCAAGGGGCTGAAGATGGATGACGATGTTGAGTTCACGGGTGAGTTATTGTCTGTGGAGCTTGGGCCCGGACTTCTGGGGCAGCTCTATGATGGCCTTCAGAACCCTCTTCATAAACTGGCAGGGGAGTTAGGCTTTTTCCTTCATAAGGGCAAGCATATTAGGGCCCTGCCGGAGGAGACTAAATGGGCATTTACACCCTCTGTGAAGCCTGGTGATAAACTGCAGGCTGCTGATGCCGTTGGTACTGTTAAAGAAGGTCTTTTCACACATAAAATAATGGTACCTTTCCATCTATCTGGCAGGTATGAGGTCGTAGAAATTGCTGAATCCAATGAATATAGTGTAAAGGAACAGATTGCACTCATTAAAGGCAAGAGAGGGTCGCCTATACCGTTAAGCATGATGTTTGAGTGGCCGATACGAAGGCCAGTTACATTATACAGGGAAAGGCTAAACCCTGCTGAACCACTTATAACAAGAATAAGGATAATAGATACGCTGTTCCCTGTGGCGAAGGGCGGGACATATTGTATTCCAGGGCCTTTTGGAGCAGGCAAGACAGTGTTACAACAGATAACAAGCCGTAATGCAAAGGTTGACATAGTGATTGTCGCTGCATGTGGGGAGAGGGCAGGTGAAGTAGTTGAAACTATTAAAGAGTTTCCTAAAATTATTGACCCTTTTACGGAAAAGCCTCTTATGGAGAGAACAATCATTGTCTGCAATACAAGCTCCATGCCTGTTGCAGCCCGTGAGGCATCTGTTTATACTGCCATTACAATGGGAGAGTATTACAGGCAGATGGGACTTGATGTGCTGATACTTGCAGATTCGACATCGAGATGGGCTCAGGCTATGAGGGAGAGATCAAGCAGGTTAGAAGAGATTCCCGGAGAGGAGGCGTTTCCTGCCTATCTTGAATCTACCATAGCCGGCTTTTATGAAAGATCAGGATTGGTAAGACTGAGGGATGGTAATACAGGCTCCATTACTATAGGTGGTACGGTAAGCCCTGCTGGAGGGAACTTTGAGGAACCGGTAACACAGGCGACACTTAAGGTTGTAGGCGCCTTCCATGGATTATCACGGGATCGGTCTGATGCCAGGCGTTATCCTGCTATTGACCCACTCGAAAGCTGGTCAAAATATACTGGCATTATTGATAATCGATCAAGAGATCACACCGTAAGACTTCTTTCAAAAGCACATGAGATTAGCCAGATGATGAAGGTTGTGGGAGAAGAGGGAATAACTCTGGCAGATTACATTTTATATCTGAAGGGAGAGTTCTTTGATAATGTCTATCTTCAACAGAACGCTTTTGATTTAGTGGATATGGCTACTTCAGAAGAACGCCAGAAAAAAGTATTTTCAATGATTAAGGAAATTATCGATGCCGCTCTTGATATAAACAATAAAGATGATGCCAGAACCTTTTTTAATAGAATCAGGCAGTTATTCCTGGATTACAACAGCTCAGAGTGGAATTCAAATAATTTTTCCGAAAATGAAAGGCTTATTAGCGAGTTGTTTCTTAAATATAGCAAAGCAGGTAAAGAGATAGAAATACACATCCTTCGGCAGGCTCTTGTGGAATCAGAAATGGATTCACACTTCAGCAGATCGAAAACAGCTAAAACAAAAAAAGGCGAAAAACTGACAATGATTAAGGAAGAGAATGAAGAAGATATACAATAAGATTACACAGATATCAGGCAACGTAGTAGTGCTTTCAGCAACCGGTATAAAATACGGTGAGCTGGCAGTTGTTACGTCTGAGCGTGGCGACTCTTTTGCTGAGGTTATTCGTATTGACGGTAAGATGGTTTATCTTCAGGTTTTTACAGGCAGCGGTGGAGTCTCTACCGGTGATGAAATACGCTTTTTAGGAAAGCAGATGGAGATATCTTTTTCTGAAAACCTTCTGGGAAGAGTATTCGACGGAACAGGAAGACCGCGTGACGGAGGACCGATATTGACAAAAAACCTTATAGAGATAGGTGGGCCTACAGTAAACCCGGCAAAACGTTTAATTCCTTCCAATATGATACATACAGGCATTCCCATGATTGACCTTTTCAATTCACTTGTTGAATCACAGAAGATATCTATTTTTACAACATCAGGGGAGCCCTATAACGAACTCCTGGCCCGCGTAGCCCTTCAGGCAAAAGTAGATATAATCGTCCTTGGTGGAATGGGGCTTAGATATGATGACTATCTTTTTTTGAAGAATACTCTTGAACGTGAAGGTGCGCTGAGCCATTCTATTCTATGTGTCCATACCGCAGCAGATCCGATTGTGGAGTGTATTATGGTACCTGACATCTCCCTTACTATTGCAGAGAACTTTGCTCTTCAAGGTAAAAAGGTTCTTGTTCTATTGACAGATATGAAAAATTTTTGTGATGCACTCAAGGAGATCGCCATCACTATGGAACAGGTGCCCTCAAATAGAGGATATCCGGGGGATTTGTACAGTCAACTTGCAGCCAGGTATGAAAAAGCCGTTGATTTCGAAAATGCCGGTTCTGTAACAATTCTTTCCGTCACAACAATGCCGGGTAATGATGTAACCCACCCGGTACCGGACAACACGGGTTATATCACTGAGGGGCAGTACTATCTTAATAATGGTAGGATTGAGCCCTTCGGATCTTTAAGCAGGCTGAAACAGTTTGTGAATAAAAAGACAAGGGATGATCATAGACCTTTGATGGATGCCATGGTACAACTCTATGCATTTTATCAGGAAGTATTAGAGAAAAAAGCGATGGGCTTCAGGATGACCCGGAGTGACAACAAGTTTATTAAATATGGAGTTCTTTTTGAACAGAATTTGATGGACCTCTCTGTAGAAATGTCGCTGGAAGAGGCGCTCGATACAGGGTGGAGAATACTTTCTGAATGTTTTGTTCCTGAAGAGACTGGGCTCAGGACAGAACTGACAAAAAGGTTCTGGCCGAAGGGTGAAAAATAAATTAACGTCTTCCGGACTGACCAGGATTACTGGCTGTAGCGGAATGGCTTTAACCTTCCACGTCCATGAGTTTGTCAGCAAAGATGGTTACACGGAAATTTAAATTGGTATTGCGTCCGTTGTGTGTGGAGGTTTAAAAACCTCCGCTACGGATATAATAAAACCTCTGCTGGTTCAGGCTTGTAGCCTGAACCTAAACGTTAATATTGACTAAAATCCTATAGATGAAAAAGATCAAGCTTACAAAGACAGAGCTAAAGACGCAAAAGAATAGTCTCAAGCGTTACAAGCGCTACCTGCCTATTCTTAATATAAAAAAGCGGCAACTTCAGAGAGAGACGGAAGGGGTGAGGATTGAGCTTGAAAGGACAGCATCTGAATTTAACAGATTAAGGGAAGAGATAAACCCATGGATTTGTCTGCTTAGTGAGGAAGTGGGCCTTTCTGATTTAATTATATTAAAAGAGATAGAAACCGGTGTTGAAAATATAGCAGGGGTGGATATTCCAGTCTTTGTTGAGGCGCACATAGATATCAAAAGATACGATTTGTTTATATATCCGTTGTGGGTTGATAAAGCGGTTGACATTATCAGCAAAATGATATCTTTACAGGCAGAAGTATCTGTGCTGACGGAGCGGCTGCGCCTTCTCGAACAAGAGCTGAATATCACATCTCAGAGGGTAAACCTTTTTGAAAAGGTTAAGATTCCGGAGGCGAAAGCGGCGATCAGGCAAATTTCAATATTTCTTGGAGACCAGCAGGCAGCAGCAGTGGGATGGGCCAGGATAGCTAAAAAGAAGAGACAGGGAGTACATAAATGATTGTAAAGATGAAGAAGGTTACAATAGTCATCAAAACGTCCTGGATAGATGATGTTTTAAAGGCCCTTGGTGAGATTGGAGTTGTGCATCTGCAGCCTGTCGTTCCGCTCGACAACTATGCTATTGAAAATTTAAAAGAGAGTATACAGTTGATGGAGAAAGCTGTATCAATTATTTCGGAAAGAAGCGATAAAGAACCTTCACGTTCTTTTAAGGGGGAACGTGGTTTAGCGTTTGCGGAGCAACTTCTTGACTTATCTGAAGAAGTGAAACATCTGGAAGATGAGATAGATCTGCTTGAGATTGAATGTGAAAGGCTTAAGGTATGGGGAAGATTTGATCCTGAAGAGATTAATAGGTTGAAAGAGGCAGGTATTCTAATAAAGCTATTCAGATGTCACAAAAGAGAGTTAACCAAAATTCCAAAAAAGCTTAGTACCAATATCATCTCTGAAGACGGGTCTACTCTCCACCTTGCGATTATTTCGAAGGAAAAGGATCTCAACATTCCACT
>CAXMPV010000024.1:0-13777 GCA_964195175.1 uncultured Thermodesulfobacteriota bacterium
GTATATGCAATAGTAACTCGTTCACATTTCAGTTTGTGTGTATTGCAGACTATGTCTGTAATAAATGCTTTATATAATTCTGCAGCTTCTGTGGGAGTAATATGAGGAGTGAGCCTTGTCTTAACCTTACCGGGAATTGGACTCTTAGCAAATATAATAAGGCTCGTACTCATGTAGTTTGATACATAAAAGTTCCAAGTTAGAAATGCCTACCCGCCTGTCATGCCTAAGGCAGACTCGCTGTGGCGAGCCAATCAGTTTGGGCAGGAAGTTAAAAAATATAACAATTTACCCATACAGATTGGATATACTTATAACACATCATCTATCTTGAAGGTAAACGTATAGTCGCGTACATACTCGCCAAAATCAATTGGCAGGATGAGATTAAAAGTTGAACTTTTTAAATCTTTAACACTACCCTCAAAGCTATACCTTGGAAAGAAAGGCTCCATCAAATAGTTTATTGGCATCCTGCCATTTCCAAGACAGTAGTCAGGCCAGATATTTATCCATATGTATCCTGTTATTTCAGAATCCGGGTCTATCTTCAATGGTGGAACAAACAAGTCGTTGGTTTCTGCAAAGTCTATTACCTCCTGCGCGTAATCATGACCATAATGAATTCTGTGAGATTCACCGGAATAATCTATATATTTGGCATTCTTCCTGACAAGTTTTATTTCATGGTCGGTTTTATTCTTGATTACCACATGGATATTCTCGGAAGAAGGAACAAATCTAAATTCGACATTACTATCCACAAAACTCATTGCCTGCCCGACTACGTTGTTCTGGCGGGTTTCATTTTGTGGTTCAATAAGTGAGAAACTATAACGATAAGGTGTGTATGATAAACAACCAACAACAATCAGGCATAAAAACCCAAATGCCATTGTCTGTTTAATATTGAATGGCTTGAACATCTCCATACCTCCTTTCACATCATCTATTGTATGAAAGTATGGTTTCACTGGCGACACGCATAAGCTCTTCTCTATTCATCGTCGAAGTCAGACTATACAGTGTATTGCCATGTTTCCACATAACGACATTGTATCCTTTATGTTTTCCAAAGTAGTACGACCTACCCTTGTAAAATTTGTGCTGCAGCTTGTCTATATTCATCCCAGAACCGTTTACCATCTCTAATGATATCTTATTTTCATGGCCTCTGAATCCGACATAAGCACTCTTTCTCCCATCCATGCTATACTTTTTACAACCTAAGAGCTCCATTTCACGGCCATTACATTCAGGAACATCTATGGCAAAGTTAGAACGTTGTGAATTTTCAAAATGCCTTCTTATTTCATTGCTATCTGAACTTACAAGATCAAGGTGAATATTATTATTAACAAAACTATCGTGACGTTCTGCTGCAACTTTAACAATGGGAGAGTACTCTGAGGGTCTGAAAAAAGCGAGGTAAGCGGCAAGGCCGATAATGGTCATAGGTAATAAAACAGCCATAGTTACATATGCCGGCTTTAATGTAAAAAAGCTAAATATCCCCTTAAGATATTTTCCTTCAGGCTCTACGGCGACAGGTTCTGTTTTGCTGCGTTCTTCATTCAACTCTGCCCACTGACTTATAATGCTTTGCAGCACATGCGGAGGTGTTTTGTGGAGCGGGGTTCTTTCTCTTATGACTTTCTTTATTGACTGCTCAAACTCAAACTTTTCACAGCATTTATGACACATATCAATGTGTTTTCTGATTTTCGAATAATTTGCATCATCAAGTTCATTGTCCAGGAATTCATTGAGTTGTTCAATAGCTTCTTTACAAGTCATTATATTTCTTTTCCCTCCTGCGTTTCTTTCAAATAACCTCTTTCATTTGCATAGTTCCATAACGATTTTTGCAACAATTTCCTTGCTCTGAAAAGTCTCGATTTCACTGTCCCTATCGGACAACCGACAATCTCTGATATTTCGCCATAACTAAGATCCTCAATATCCGAATATAAAACAACTTCCCTGAAAGCAAGCGGTAGACCATTAACAGCGTTTTTTACTTCATCTTCAAGAAACTCATAAACATCAGAAGACTCACCACTTACATAGTCTCCTTCTTTTTTAGTAGTTTTAATTTTATTGAATAGAAAAAAATCTTCAATCTCATCATAATGAACCGATTTAGGCTCTTTAATCTTCTTTCTAAACGTATTAATAAAGGTGTTTCGTAATATCTTAAACAACCATGCCTTTAAGTTGGAACCATCCTTAAACGTATGCGAAAACCTGTGTACCTTAAGATATGTCTCTTGAACGAGATCTTCAGCCGCTTCCCGGTTTCCAGTCATCCGCATTCCAAAGTTAAAGAGCGAATCTATGTGCTCAAGAGCTGCTGCCTCAAACTCGTTAATTTTACTTTCCTGGTTGTCAAAGTCTTTCATACATCACCGTTTATAACAGCTTATTAAACAAAAAGGTTCCTACTTTTGTATTTCATTCTGAATTTTTTTCAATATTAATCGTTATCGCAAAAAAACGTGTATAAAATGGCTATTGAACCAATCAATCATAGCTGATATTTCAGGTGCTTATCAACAGCCCATGACCACATTGATGAAATTTATTAGTTACCCAAGGCAGAACTTTTGTCCATATTATTAGAGACAGGGGAAAAGGCAAGAAAAATATTAAAGAATATCACCGGTGTGAAATGCTAAAATGTTGTATTCCTATATTTAATTCAGGCTTCACGATAACCCTGTATAGAATAACAACATAAAGGCTGTATAGCTAAAATTTTGTTTACTTTATCAATAAATACATTATATTTGAGTGTTTTAGCAATATCAGGAATTCATTCGCACAAACTTAATAAATAACAAGCACTTTGTTATAGTTCAAGAAACCTATTTTTTAACGATTTTTTGTAATCAACAATTGATAACATATTGTAATTGGCTTTCAAGTTTAAGCTGATTCAAGGAGATACTTATGAGTCGAAAAACGGTAATAGTTGATGGTTGTACTGCATGTGCACACGTAGTGCACGCTACTAATGAAATTATCACAATCTATCCGATAACACCTTCTTCTGCTATTGCGGAAATCTGTGATGCAAAGTCCGCAAAAGGGCAGAAAAATATCTGGGAATCAGTTCCAATGGTAAGTCAGATGCAATCAGAGGCAGGTGTTGCCGGGGCGGTTCATGGCTCCCTTACTACCGGAGCAATGGCCACAACTATTTCCGCATCTCAGGGACTTCTCTTAATAATTCCAAATATGTACAAAATCGCCGGTGAGTTGACACCGACAGTATTTCATATAACCGCCCGTTCTCTTGCTGCTCAGGGACTATCCATCTTTGGAGACCACTCAGACGTAATGGCAGCACGTTCTACCGGCTTTGCCATGTTATGTTCTCAAAACGTACAGGAGGCAATGGACTTTGCACTTATCGCTCAGGCAGCCACACTTGAATCCAGAATCCCATTCATGCATTTCTTTGACGGATTCAGGACTTCCCATGAAGTCCAGAAGATTGAAGAGCTTAGTTTTGACGATATGCGTGCCATGATAGATGATGATCTAGTAATTGCCCATCGCAAAAGAGGTCTTACCCCTGATCGTCCAAATATTCGTGGTACGTCACAGAATCCGGACGTATATTTTCAGGGGAGAGAAACTGTAAACAAATACTATGATGCAACACCAGGAATTGTTCAAAAGGCAATGGACAAGTTTGCTGAGGTAGTCGGACGGAAATATAAATTGTTTGATTATCTGGGTGACCCAAATGCAGAACGTGTAATTGTCCTAATGGGCTCAGCAGGAGAGGTAGCACTAAATACCGTAAATGCATTAAATGCCAAAGGTGAAAAACTCGGAATAGTTCTGGTCAGACTTTACAGACCGTTTGATATAGAGGCTTTTGACGAAAGTTTGCCATCAAGCGTAAAATCAATAGCCGTGCTTGACCGTACCAAGGAGCCAGGAGCAATTGGCGAACCTTTATATCTTGACGTCAGAACTGCCATTGGTGAGATGATGGACAAAGGCGCATCAAAACTAAAGGAGTATCCGAAAATAATTGGCGGGCGCTATGGGCTTGGATCCAAGGATTTTACCCCAGCAATGGTAAAGGCGATATATGATAACCTTTCATCAGAAAAACCTAAAAACCATTTCACGATTGGAATTAAAGATGACGTAACCGGTACAAGCCTTGAATTTGATGAATCTTTTGACGTAGGTGACAAAGATGAATTCAGGTCGCTATTTTACGGTTTAGGAGCAGACGGCACTGTCGGCGCAAATAAAAATACCATTAAAATCATCGGAAATGAGACAGATAATTACTCACAGGCATACTTTGTTTATGATTCTAAAAAATCAGGTGCGACCACTGTATCTCATCTTCGTTTCGGAAAAGACAAAATAACCAAACCATATCTCATAAAAAAGGCAAATTTCATTGCATGTCATAATCCTTCGTTTCCGGACAAGATAGATATGCTTTCAAATGCAGAAGATGGAGCGACATTCCTTCTTACCACAGCTCATAGTAAAGATGATGTTTGGGACACGTTGCCTGTTGAAGTACAGGAGCATCTTATATCCAAAAAAATGAAATTCTACATTATTGATGCCATTGCACTTGCCGAAGAGATTGGTCTCGGTGCAAGGATAAACATGATCATGCAGACCGCGTTCTTTGTTATATCAGGAATTCTCCCTAAAGAGGACGCCGTTAAATCGATAAAGACTGAAATCAAAAAGACGTATATGAGGAAGGGTGAGGATATAGTCAATTTAAATTATAAAGCTGTGGATATCGCGTTACAGAATATTGTTGAAGTACCGGTACCTGGAAAGGCTACCAGCTGTAAATGCATGCGCCCTCCGGTGCCTGAACACGCACCTGAATTTGTTAAGGACGTAACAGCCACATTGCTGGCCGACAAAGGAGATTCTCTCCCTGTATCTAAAATGCCTGCTGATGGAACATGGCCAACAGGAACAACTCAATATGAAAAACGGAATATTGGTGTTAACATACCTGTCTGGGAACCTGATGCCTGTATTCAGTGCGGACAGTGTTCATTTGTCTGCCCGCATGCCAGCATAAGGGTAAAAGCATACGATCCTTCTGAACTCGAAGGCGCACCTTCCACCTATCAATCTATAGACGCAACAGGTAAAGACCTTAAGGGACTTAAGTTTACCGTGCAAGTTGCCCCTGAGGATTGCACCGGTTGTGCTTCATGTGTTTTCAACTGTCCGGGACAGAAAAAGGATTCTGATGGGAACAAAATAGAAGGTATTAAAGCTATAAACATGAAGGTCCAGGAACCTATATGTAAGAGTGAAGCAGAAAATTACGATTTCTTTCTCAACCTTCCTGAAACTGACAGATCGAGATTCAGTGTTACCAGTGTTAAAGGAAGTCAGTTCGTCAAACCTCTTTTTGAATATAGTGGTGCATGTTTAGGTTGCGGAGAAACTCCTTATATCAAATTAATGACACAGATGTTTGGTGATCGTCTGATGATTGCAAATGCAACAGGTTGTAGTTCCATATACGGTGGAAACCTGCCAACGACACCTTACACAACAAGAGATGATGGCAGAGGGCCTGCATGGTCAAATTCTCTATTTGAAGACACTGCAGAATTTGGTCTTGGTATGAGACAGACAATGGACAAATTTCATGCACAGGCCATTGAATTGATAGATCGTCTTGCCGCAGATCCTTCTTATGCCGATTTAAAGGATTTGTTTAGTGCAATCAAAGAAAATGCAGACGTAACAGCACAGGACGCTATTGAGGAGCAAAGAGTTCGTGTTGATGAACTGAAGAAAAAACTTTCAGAAATTAATTCTCCGGAAGCAAAAAGCTTGCTATCCCAAGCTGACTATCTCGTTAAAAAGTGTGTATGGGCCATCGGAGGAGATGGCTGGGGTTATGATATCGGTTATGGAGGAGTAGATCATGTACTGGCAACAGGAGAGAACATAAAGCTGTTGATCATGGATACGGAAGTATATTCAAATACCGGCGGTCAGATGTCAAAGGCAACGCCACTGGGGGCAGTTGCCCAGTTTGCAGCCGGCGGAAAGAGAACACCAAAGAAAAATATCGGCATGATAATGTCAACTTACGGTAATGTCTATGTTGCTCAGATAAACTTTGGTGCGAACCCAGCCCAGACGCTCAAGGCATTTGCAGAAGCAGACGCGTATGACGGCCCGGCATTGATCATTGCCTATTCAGTTTGTATTGCACATGGTATGGATATGAGTAAGGGAATAGAGGCCATGAAGAAAGCTGTGACAAGTGGCTACTGGCCGCTCTATAGATATAATCCTGAACTCGAAAAGCAGGGCAAAAACCCACTTCTTATCAACAGCAAAGAGCCTTCAACTCCATTTGAAGAGTATGCCTATCGCGAGAACCGTTACAAGGCTTTAAGGGCAGCTGATCCGGAAGCCGCAAAAGAGCTTATGAAACAGGCAAAAGCAGACATCAAAAGGAGATGGAACCTGCTCAAGCATATGGCTTCCTGGGATCCTTCAGCGTAGGGCGTATAAACTTGTTTAAGCAGGTAAAGTGTTTATCTCCTGTCATGACGGAGCGGTGGAGACGAAACTGGAGGATTTAATAAATAGGCGAGTACAATATAAAGTCTTTTTTTACGTCACTTCCAGGTCTTCTACCTTGGGAAGTTCTTTGGTTGATTTCAAACCAAAATGATCCAGGAACTTTGTGGTAGTTCCATACAGGAGCGGACGTCCTAGTACCTCATCACGGCCTGTAATCTTTACAAGGCCTCTTTCAACAAGTGTTCTAATCATTTGACCGGATTGAACGCCACGAATTGCTTCGATGTCTGCTCGTATGATAGGTTGTTTGTACCCAATGATTGCCAGGGTTTCCAAGGCCGGCTGTGAAAGTTTGCCATCGCTACTCTTTTTACGTATTTTAGATATCCATTCATGGTATTCAGGACGGGAGAGCAATTGAAATCCGTTTGCGATCTCTTCGATCTGAAAGACTCGATCATGAGTGTCATACTCCTCTCGTAATAGACGTATTACTTCCTGAATTTCCTTAGTATCGGTCTTGCCAACTATATCACTCAATTTACGTGCAGAAATAGGCTCTTGAACAGCAAATAAAACAGCCTCTACTATTCTCTTAACTTCATCAGGAGATTTTTTTTCCAATGGTTCCATCAAGTCTTATGAATGTATTGTGTAACGATGTGCTATTATTGCGAAGGACTAACTTAAATCAAACATCTTTCTTTTGCTTTAGAATAATAAATTTAGATGATTTACCCGAACGTTTAATGAACATCAGTATGTCCTCCTCGTTTTGAATATTCAAGATTGACTGATAAAGTTCATCGATACTTGTAACAGGTTTGTGCTGAATCTCTACTATAAGATCTCCTGTAGCTAATCCCGCCTTGGATGCAGAACTTCCCTGCTGTACATCAGTTATTATTACGCCCTTCTCATCCTTATATCCTAAATTTATAGATAGCTTGCCGGTTAGGTTTTGCACTACCAGTCCCAGTTTTCGGAACAGATCATTTTTACTTCTTATTTCAGATTTCTTTGCCTCCAGGATAACTGTATTAAGTATCAATTCCTGTCCGTCCCTTAATACCGTCATTTCCAGATCTTTATTGATTTCTGTACCTTTAACGAGGCTTCTAAGGTGAAGAATATTTTTAATCTTTTTGCCATTATATTTAATTATCACATCACCACTCTTCACTCCGGCATTTGAGGCTGATGAGCCCGGTTCTATATCGCTTACGAGGGCACCCAGATCATTCTTAAGTCCGAGAGCTTTTTGTAATTCTCTAGTAACCGGTTGGGCTGTGACACCTAACCAGCCTCTGGTAATTCTTCCATGTTTAATAAAATCTTCAGTTGTTTTGTTAACAACATTTATTGGAATAGCAAGGCTTATTCCGAAATAACCGGCTGTTTGTTCTGGCGGAAGGGTGCTGATACCTACTACTTCTCCATCCATATTTACGAGTGGACCACCGTAACTATCCGGATTAATAGTGGCATCTGTTTGTACAAAATCTTCAAATCCGGTAATCTGCAAGTTAGATGTTCCCTTCGCGCTGATTATGCCGCTTGTAACAGTCTGTCCCAGTCCAACAGGATTACCAATTGCCAAAACAATTTCCCCTAATTCCAGGGAATCTGAGTTGCCAAATTTGGCCGGTGTCAAGTTCTCAGCATCAATTCTTAACACTGCTATATCTGATCTTTCATCTGTACCAACAATTTCTGCCTTATACTCACTCCCATCATACAATCTAATGACAATTTCACCGGCATTCTTTATCACATGTTTGTTTGTGACGATGAAGCCTTTCTTGTTATAGACTACGCCAGAGCCTTGACCCTTAATCCTGAATCGTCTGTCTTGTGCATTATTCTTTAATATTTTAGTTGTACGGATGTTAACAACGGAAGCTTTTGAATTTTTTACTATAGAAACGAAAGTATCAGAAAGGACTTTGTTTGCAAAGCTTTCATGTGGGAGTGAACTTGTAAGAAGAAGTATACTTATTATCAGGAGATAAGATCGGACGCATCTTAGTAAAAACAGTATATTAGTTAACGTTAGTTTCACCTGTCTTTCCCTTTTCTTCGTTTTCGAGAAAGGTGATTAACTCATCCCCTTCTATGACCTCTTTTTCCATCAGTATTTTTGCAAGCTTAATAAGCATTGGTTTCTTATTATCCAGTATTTCTTTAGCTTGTGTGTAAGTATCATCAATAATTCTCTTGACCTCTATGTCTATTTCCCTTGCCGTTTCTTCACTATACTCCTTACTGCCTCCCATACTAAATCCCAGATAAGCAGATTTATTTTCTGGCTCGAAAGTAACAATTCCGAGCTTTTCACTCATACCGTAATATTTTACCATTCTCCTTGCTATATCTGATGCTTTCTCAAGATCATTCTGCGCCCCTGTCGACACATCCTTAAAGATTATTTCCTCTGCAATCCTACCACCGAGAAAGACGCAGATACGTTCTATCAGTTCTACTTTTGTCATCATATATCTATCTTCAGTGGGTAGCTGAAGGGTATAGCCTAATGCAGCAACACCTCTTGGCACTATCGATATTTTCTTTACCTTGTCTGTAGTTGTCAAGAATGATGCTACCAGTGCATGTCCGCACTCATGATAGGCTACAATTTCTTTTTCCTTCTTGTTTATTAGTCTTTTCTTCTTTTCAAGCCCTGCCACAACCCTCTCTATGGCCTCTTCAATTTCACTCATACCTACATCATCTTTACTGCGTCTGGCTGCCAACAATGCAGCCTCATTTATTATGTTAGCCAGGTCTGCCCCGACAAAGCCTGGCGTCATCGCGGCAATAGATTGAAGCTTAACGTTTTTGTCAAGTTTTACACCTTTTGAATGAATTACTAATATTGCCTCTCTACCATGTAAGTCCGGCCTGTCAACTACAACCTGTCTATCAAATCGTCCAGGCCTAAGCAGTGCAGGATCAAGTGTCTCAGGGCGATTGGTAGCGCTCATAATTATCACGCCAGCATTAGTACCAAAGCCATCCATCTCCACAAGCAACTGATTCAGAGTTTGCTCTCTTTCGTCATGTCCGCCAACAGGATTTGCGCCTCTTGTCTTCCCTATCGCATCAAGTTCATCAATGAAAATTATACACGGCGCCTTTTGAGCCGCCTGACTAAACATGTCTCTGACTCTGGAGGCTCCTACACCCACAAACATTTCAACAAATTCAGAACCACTGATACTGAAGAATGGCACTCCCGCCTCTCCGGCAACAGCCTTTGCCAGAAGCGTTTTGCCAGTCCCAGGAGCACCAACCAGAAGTACACCTTTAGGAATTCTTCCTCCCAGCTTAGTAAACTTATGAGGTGTTTTAAGGAATTCTACCACTTCCTGCAATTCTTCCTTAGCTTCGTCTATTCCTGCAACATCTTCAAAGGAAAAATTCAAATCTTCCTGAGCATATACTCTTCCCTTACTCTTTCCGAATGACATTATACTGCCGGTTGTACCTCCCATTTTTTTGAAGACAAAACGCCATATGAGAAAGAAAATACCAATAGGTAAAATCCATGTAAACAGGAACTGCTGCAACCATGTATTTTCATAATTCCCAGCATATTGGATACCCTGAGCCTCAAGCTCTTTGACGAGATCAGGATCATCAACTCTTGCGGTAACAAAAGTTTGATTTTTTCCAGACCTCAAGTCTTCTGACCTGAGTGTTCCCTTTACAAGACTGGATGTAATCTGACATGATTCAACCCTGCCATCTCTAACCAGACTCTTAAATTCGCTATAAGATATGTTTCCGCCTCCTACAGGGTTAAACAGGTATGAGGACAGACTCATAAAGATAAAGGCCGCAATGAGAATATACCATATCTGGAAGTTAAACTGTTTCTTTGTGGGTTCTTTTTTCTGTTGGACCATTGTTTTGTCATAACCCTTTTGTATACAGAACAAAAGCGTTCAATTTCTCCTAATTTTATAAAAGAGGTCATTATACACTATTCATAGACTAGTACACATCAAATTCTTGGCTGTATCCAGGTGACATCAACAGGGATATATAACATAACTCACCAGGTACATTTCATCATAATTTGATCACTTCGACTTGATAAGCCATGCCACATCCAGCAAACCGTATTGCCCTCACCCGTTAAACAGCTCTTAATTTATTCAGATAAATAACAAATACGCTTAACAGTGTTGAATTCCTTTCTCAATGTTTATATGCCAGGTTCTGTACTCTCCTCCTCAGCCGCCTCTTCAGCCGTAACCCCTTCCTTATCTTCTTTCATGTTTGCTTTGGGATTCACTAGTACATCAATAATTCTTTTGACAGAATCAGTTACTGGTTTTAGTCCAATCATTTTACTCTTTGGCTTTAAGAGTGTTCCTGTTATCTGTACCGTTGTCAGTTTCTTTCTGACACCACCAACCACAAAATCCATTAACCCGCCAATGAATGGTATCTGAGAAAACGTCTCTTTGCTTAAACCCGCAACTACAGTTAAATCAATGTTTCCATCAAAATCTACAGTTCCCACACCGCCCAATTCAATAGCATTGCTTAACACCTCGAATTCCTCTACATACACGATTTTATCTTTTATTGAATATTTCAGATTTGCGGTATGAAATGATTCTTTTTTGGGCAAGGATATACTCAGAAGTTTTAAAATACTCAATACTGCAGGAATCTCAGAAAGGTAACCTTCTCTTAATTTAGCACTTCCTTTGGCAGTAAAGCTATTAAGATCATCACCTTCACCTTGGAACTCAATATACCCTTCACACTCCCCTGTCATGTTTTGTTGCACTTTTACAAAGTTCGCCAACGTTTCATGCAAAGACACCTTATCGAAATTGAGCTTTCCCGAATATTCTCCTTTTGGTGATCCCTTATCTATATTGATCGAACCGTTAACCCTGCCCTCGTTGCATATTCCATTAAATTTCCTGCATGTCAGTTGTCCTTTTTCAATATCCACTCTACCGTCTATGTCTGATATGGTAAAAGGAAAGTTGGTAAATCCAAACTCGCAGCCTTTGGCGTTTATGGTAACTGAACGTCTGTCAACACTCTTCACATCATTAACTTCATCTTCTACGATTACATCTACCCGTCCAACCGGTTCTATTTTAATTCTTTCGTTTTTGAGTAGCTCAGAAAATTTCTCTAAAATATCTTCAGTAACCTTTAAATCAGTAACATCGTACAAAACCTTCTTGTTAGTGTTTTTCAAGCTCAGAATACCATTGCCGGTGACATGTGAAAGTTGGTTACCAGCAACAACATATCCTCTCAAGCTTTTAAACCGAATATTATCTTTATCGATTATTACTCTACCTACTATGTCTGACACCTTAACAGGTAATAATGTAGGTTTATATTCATTGCCCTTGCAGTCAGCGGTAATTATGTATTCATCTTTGCTGCTATCTTCATGCCCGGTATACTCAATCGTTAAATCAACTTGCCCTGCAGGCTTATTCTGAGACCATATTTCTTCACCCTTCTTCGGAATACTTGTAATTATTTCTTCTGTGAGATCCAGATTCGGAATTGAAATCACGAACCGCTTCTCTTTGCTTTTTAGATTTACCATACCATCAAACGTAGTAAGATTAGTATGGGACTCATTCTGAAGGTAGCCGCTCATATTCTTGAGATATATTTTCTCGCCATCCATTTTAATGAGTCCAATGATATTAGATATGTCGTAAGGGAAACTTGGATGCCTTACCTTAATTCCGTTACAAATAGCCCGGGCCGAGTAATCAGTAACTGATTTATCCTCGTTACTTTCAAATTTTATTGTTAAGTCTATATTGCCTTCCGGTTTATAATCGTCCCATACCTTCTCTCCTTCAGGGATCATTTTCATAAGCTTTTTTGTAATGTTAAAGCCAGGAATATTCAGATTTATTCTTTTCTTTGCATTACCAACGCCAAAAAAAGCATCAATCTCCCCATGAGACTGTCTCCCCTCATTTTGAACGTCTCCATCCATACTCTTTAAAAACACACCTTTTTTGGAAAATTCTAATTTACCGTTAATATGTTTTATTAAAAACGGCCATTTTATATATGTCGCATCTCCATCATCAATATCAAGTTCCAGTAGATAATCCATCATTCTCTCGTTATTCTTGTTGTTAAAATCAAGAGTACAAGTGAAGTCAAACTTTCCCAGGGGCGAATATGTCTTCCAGAACTTTTCTCCTATTACGGGTATTTCCTTCATAAGTTCTTCTGTCATAGTCTTATCCCTGGCCTGGGCGACTAGCCTCAGTTCTGGCGTAACAAGATTGGTATCGATACTTAGTTCTAATCCATTCCAAAATCCATCATGAACAATACCCTTGATATGTATATCTCTTAACGAACCCCCAAATTGCTGACCAAACAAATCTACGTTTTCGATATCTAAAACACCGTCTCTGAATATTGACTTATCAAACACGTGAACTTTAGCAGACTTGACAATAACCCCACCTCTTAGATGATCTGTTGGATACTTTATATTTGCATGATCCAGATATGCCTTAACGCCGTTGAGAAATCTCCATATTGCGCCCTTTTGCCTGAGTAAAAACAGTTCCGGAGAAACAATCATAATACTATTGATTAAAATCTCTCCTCTTAATAGAGCCAGAGGTTCATATCTGACAAAAATCTTTTTGAACTCAATGCGTAATTTTTCCGGGTCCTTTCCTTCAAACTTGACATCATTTAAGGTAATTCCTTTGGAAAAGTCAAAATGTGCATTCTCTATGCTTAACTTGCCACCCGTATAATCTTCTAATGCACTCGTGATCTTTGTTTTAATCGCCTTATCTGATGTTAAAATTTCCAGAGTTACATATCCACCTATAAGGACACACCCAATAACAGAAAATACTATAATTAAAATGAGTGAAACTTTAGATTTTACCAAAAACGGCTCCTATGTTTAAATTCGTTAAATTCCGATAACATAAAAAGATACAACCATTCTATACCTATTTCAAGTATAAATTAATTGTTAATCAGTCATTATAGGTTTACCGGTCTGCAGGCTGTGTCATAATTGTCATCCCGAATTCATTTCGGGATCTCTTAAGCTGCTAAGTCTTGTGAACATTAGATCCTGAAACAAGTCCAGGATGACAAATTGAGAGTTTTTGCTATTGTGACACTGTCTGCTGGTAGCCAGTTGGGAATGTTCTTCTGAGTGCGTCGAAGCGAA